>JBDKLQ010000166.1:0-5950 GCA_039795555.1 Actinomycetota bacterium | reverse complement strand
GATAGTGGATTTGAACCACTGAAGGCATCAGCCGGCGGATTTACAGTCCGCTCCCATTGGCCACTCGGGCAATCTACCTAGATTATGAAGTTTTGGAATCCGAAGGATACCTTAGACCTCTTAAGTTTAAAAATTGAAATGATTTAAGCGAGGAAAATAGATGGCCGACAGCAGTTTCGATATCGTCTCAAAGATTGATCGCATGGAATTAGATAATGCGGTTAACCAAGCAGTTCGCGAAATTGATACCCGCTTTGACTTTAAAAATACTGGTGCAAAAATTGAATTATCTGGAGAGAAAATTGCGATTGAAGCTGATACCGAAGAGCGCGCAAAAGCTGCGCTAGATGTTTTAAAAGATAAACTTGTTAAACGCGGTGTCTCCTTAAAACATTTAGATCCAAGCGAACCACAATTGAGTGGCAAAATTTACAAAATTTCGGCACCTTTAAAAGAAGGCATCTCAACCGAAAATGCCAAGAAAATTGCCAAGTTTTTAAAAGATGAAGGGCCAAAATCCCTTAAGACTCAAATTCAAGGGGATGAATTAAGAGTATCTAGCAAATCACGCGATGATTTACAGACCGCAATTTCTCTTGTGAAAGGCGGTAAATGGGACTTTGCAGTTCAATTTACCAATTACAGATAATTGAATAACAATAAAATCGGCTTAACTTATGGTTTTGCCGCCTACATAATTTGGGGGCTTTTCCCGCTTTATTGGCCACTACTGAAACCAGCCACCTCACTAGAAATTGTGGCGCACCGTTCAGTTTGGACTGCAATTTTCTGTTTAGTAGTTCTGGCACTTAGCAAACAACTCATTCAAACTTTCCGACTGGTAAAAAGTGTCCGAAATCTAGTAACGCTGATTGCCGCTTCAATCATGATTTCAATTAATTGGTTGGTTTATATCTGGGCAGTTAATCATGATCATGTTACTGAAGCTGCGCTTGGCTATTACATAAATCCCTTAATTAATATTGCACTTGGTATTTTTCTGCTTAGGGAGCGGATGCGTAAACTTCAATGGGTAGCAGTCGCAATTGCTTCAATTGGTGTGCTGGTTTTAACGATTGATTATGGCCGATTTCCGTGGATTGCTTTTGCGCTAGCAACTTCATGGGGCACATATGGATTCTTGAAGAAGAATTTGGGGCTCGGTGCGCTACCTGGATTGGGGTTAGAAACTTTAGTAACTGTTGGCCCATATTTTTGGTATCTAACAACGATTGATGGCCAGTTTGGCCAGAGCATTAATTTGAGTATCTTGTTAGCTGCATCTGGCGTGATCACCGCAATTCCACTTTTACTATTTAATGGCACAGCAAATCGACTTCCTTATTCAACAATGGGTTTACTTCAATACATCACACCCACTTTGCAATTCGCTTGTGGCGTCTGGGTATTTCACGAATCAATGCCCGCAGCTAGATGGATTGGGTTTTTTATCATCTGGATTGCACTGATTTCGTTGGCGTTTGATTTATTTAAATCAAGCAACCCGGTCAATAATTGAATCGCATAAAGAATAAAACGCTGCGCTAATTGGTGAAATAGGTAAGCCACCCAATATATCTCGGGCTTCTTTAGCTAATTGCTTTAGCTGTTTACGGGAAACTTCAAGCGCTGGATGTTCCCGAAGTTCGGCTAACACTTTTTCAACTTTAGCGTCAGATTTAATAGGTCCACGAAGAGTTTCAATTAGCGCCCGATCTTCTGGCCGATTCATTGCAATTACATTTAATGTAACTAAAGTCGGGATTCCTTCGCGCAAATCTGTTCCTGGTGTTTTGCCAGATAGATGCGATGGGCTAGCGATATCAATTACATCATCCGCCAGTTGAAAAGCTACCCCGATTTTTTCACCGAATTCAGATACCACTTTAATTGTTTTTGAATCGACCCCAGCCATTAGTGCGCCGAAGTGGAGGCTAGTCGCAATTAGCGATCCCGTTTTCTCGGAAACAACTTTTAAGTAGTAATCAAGGTGGTCATCACTTGGTCCCGGCCCTTTGGTTTCCATAATCTGACCAATTACTAATCGCTCGAAAGTATCTGCTTGCAACTTAACGGCATCAGGTCCAAGTTCGGCTAAAAGTTGTGACATCTTGGCAAACAAATAATCACCAGTAAGAATTGCAACCGAATTTCCCCAGCGACTATTTGCACTCGGTACCCCGCGGCGAAGCTCAGCTTCATCCATAACATCATCGTGATAAAGCGTTGCTAAATGTGTTAATTCACAAACAGCTGCAGCTTTAATTACATTCTCGTTTGGTCCTTTACCTAAATATGAACCAAGCAATACCAGCATTGGTCGAAATCTTTTACCGCCAGCGTCTAATAGATGTCGTGAAGTTTCATTTGCAAATAAGTATTTGCCTTCAATTCGTTTCGTTAAGACTTTTTCAACATCTACCAAACCCTGGGAAATTAAATTTTCCAAATCAGAGGCGATGCTGGGGAAGCCGAATCGAGCCATTAGCGCACGAGTAGAGCTAGATTATTAATTAAATTGAGTAGCGGCTGTGGGAATACACCAATCAGAATTGTCAAAGCTGCCGATATTGCGATTGTTATTTGAGTAAAGATTGATGGAATGATCACAGAAGTTGAATCATCTGCCGGTTCTCTAAAGAACATTAGAACGATCACTCGAATGTAGAAAAATGCCGCAATCGCACTAGACATCACGCCAACTAAAACCAACCAAGTACCACCATTTTCAAAGGCCGCTGAGAAAATAGAGAACTTGGCAATAAAGCCAGCAGTTAATGGAATTCCAGCAAAAGTAAGCAAGAAGAGCGCAAAAACGCCAGCGATAAGTGGTGATCGCTTAGCTAAACCAGCCCAACGATTTAAGTCAGTAATTTCGCCACCTGAATCTCGAACCAAGGTTACGATCGCAAATGCGCCAATAGTTGAAATGCCATAAGTTAATAAATAGAAAATAGAAGCATTTAATCCAGATTTATTTAGCGCGATTACGCCAGTTAATAAAAAGCCAGCATGGGCAATAGAGGAATAGGCCAATAATCGTTTAACATCGCGTTGCGCGATCGCGACAATCGAACCAAAGAGCATTGTGACAATTGAAATCGTAATCAAAATTGGACGCCATGACCATTCCGCATTTGCAAAAGTGGTGTAATAAATTCGAATCATTGCTGCGAACGCAGCAACTTTAGTTGCTGCTGCCATGAATCCAGTGATCGGTGTAGGTGCACCTTGGTAAACATCTGGCGTCCAAGCATGGAATGGAACTGCGCCAACTTTAAATAGCAAACCAACCGATAAGAAGACTAAGCCAATCATCAAAATAACATCGTTGCCGCTGCCACCAACCACCGCAGCATGGATGCCAGAAAACGAAATAGAACCGGAGTAGCCATAAAGAAATGCTGCGCCAAATAAGAAGAAGGCCGAGGCAAAGGAGCCGAGTAAAAAGTATTTAAGCGCTGCTTCTTGGGATAACAAACGTCGACGACGCGATAACCCAGACATTAAATAAAGTGGCAACGAGAAAACTTCCAACGCTACAAATAAAGAAATCAAATCGGTCGCCATGGTGAAATAGAGCATGCCACCAACTGCAAATAAAGTAAGTGGGAAAACTTCAGTTAATTTAAATCCTTGAGCCAAGCCCGCCTGTTCCTCTTCCGAGCCAGGTAGCGCAGCGCCAACTGCAGTGAAATTATCTTGATCAGCAATTAGCAGCACGCCAAGTATCGCCAGAATTAATATTGAAATTTGAAATAGCGCTGCCACGCCATCAAACATCACTGCGCCAAGGGCTACGCTCTTCGATGTTTCGCCGCGAATTTGCCAGGCTTGAAATAACGAAATTATTAGCGCGCCAAGCGTTACCGAAAGTTGGGTAATTGGCCGAATTCCGCGCGGTGCAAATGCCTCAATTAATACTCCAATTACTGCACCAGCTAAAACAATTAAAACTGGTGCTAGTAATGAGTACTCAAGTGCTGGCGTTTGAAAACTCATTAGTCATTCCCTTGCTCGATCTTTGCAACTGGATCAGTAAAGCCAGCTGCTTGAATGGTTGCAGTTGCTGCCGGATTAATTATGTTTAATAACGGCGCCGGGAAGAAACCCAGCGCAACTATCACTGCAATTACTGGAGCAATTGCAATTTTCTCTCGTAAATTCAAATCTGAAAGTGATTCATTTCCAGGAGTTGTCGGACCGTGCAACGCACGCTGAACCGGAATTAAAATATAGAGCGCAGCTAAAACAATTCCGAAAGTTGCAATTACAGCATGCCATGGATAACGGGTAAATGTTCCGACCAAAACTAAGAATTCACTTACGAAACTCGATAACCCCGGAAGCGCCAAGCTCGACATTCCTGCAATGAAAAATGACCAAGCCATTACCGGCGTAACTCGTTGCAGACCACCAAAATCAGAAATTGTTGAAGATTTACGCCGCGAAATCATCCAACCGGCAACTAGGAAGAGCGCTGCTGTTGAGAATCCGTGGTTGACCATGTACAAGGTCGCACCGCTATGACCTTGTGATGTCATTGCAAAAATTCCCATGGTGATAAAACCAAAGTGTGAAATCGAGGTGAAAGCAATTAATCGCTTGATATCACGTTGACCGATTGCTAAGAATGCGCCATAAATAATTGAAATTACAGATAGCACCAAAATAACGGGCGTAAATGTTCTCGATGCATCCGGAAATAAAGTTAAGCAATATCGGATCATTCCGAAAGTACCAACTTTGTCTAAAACGCCAAGCAGCAATACAGAAGTACCCGGTGTTGCCGAATGTGCTGCATCTGGTAACCAAGTATGAAGCGGCCAAAGCGGCGCTTTGATTGCAAAAGCAATAAAGAATCCTAGGAATAACCAATTCTGGGTTGCTTTGGACATCTGCAATTGTGAGAGTGCGCCGATATCAAATGTATGACCGCCTTGCGAGCCAGACATTACATATAGCGCGATAATTGCGGCCAACATTGAAAGACCGCCAAATAGGCTATAAAGCAAGAATTTAACTGCGGCAGCTGCGCGTTCGCCAGTTCCATATCCACCAATTAAGAAATAAACCGGAACCAACATTGCTTCAAAGAAAACGTAGAACAAGAAGACATCGGTTGCAGCGAAAACTCCGATCATCATTGTTTCTAAAGTAAGAATTAAAATATAAAAAGTTTTGACGCTCCAGCGTCCACTGTCAGATTCATTCCAGCCCGCTAATACAACGATTGGCGTTAAAGTAACTGACAACAAAATTAAAACTAAGGCAATTCCATCTAAGCCCACTGAATATTTAATACCAAAAGCTGAAATCCAGTTATAGCTCTCGTAAAACTGCAAACCAACTTCTTTTCGATCAAATCCAGCAGCCATTACATATGAAGCTAAAGCCACAAAAATTGTGGTGGCGAGTGCAGCCTGTTTTACTAATTTGTCATTTGCTTTCGGAAGTGCCGAAATTACTAAAGCGCCGATTAGCGGCAGTAAACCGATCATGGTCAAAGTCATTGTGTAACCACCCAAATCACGAGTAGTAATGCGACGACGCCTCCTAAAATAACTGCGGCGTAGGAACGAACAAAACCAGATTGAAGTTTCCGCAAACCTTGAGCAGATCCAAGTGCCGAAGCGGCAACAGCTCGAACTGTTCCATCAATTGCCGATTGGTCCACCGTCATCAAAGTCTTGGTAAGAGACTGTCCTGGGCGCATAAAGACTGCCTCGTTAAATGAATCTTGCAATAGGTCTCGACGTGCAATTCGCGTAAATATTGAAACATTTTCTGGCGCAGTATTTGAAACTTCCCCACGGTATTTCATTACGGCAGTTAATACACCGATGGCCACAAGTGATAGCGCAACAAAGCTAATAGTTAGTGGCGAATAAAGTTCTTCATGATGCTCACCATGATGTGGTGCAACAACTGGTTCTAACCAATTAACTAG
>JBDKLQ010000165.1:0-5243 GCA_039795555.1 Actinomycetota bacterium | reverse complement strand
GGAATTTAGTGTCTACCAAGAAACAGGTCGAAGAGATTATTCAATTATTGAATGATCGAAATGAATCTGTAGCCACTGCCGAATCACTAACTGCCGGCGGACTTTCTCAAACTTTAACTAGCGTTTCCGGTTCTTCCACTGCATTCGTTGGGGGATTAACTGCATATCGCAATGAAATCAAAGTTCACATGCTTGGCGTAGATGCTTCAACAATTACCAATAACACTGTTGTTTCCGAAGCGGTAGCAATGGAGATGGCGAAAGGTGCAAAGCAACAATTCGCAACGACTTGGGCAATTGCAACTACTGGTGTTGCTGGCCCAGAGCCACTAGAAGGTCACGCACCTGGCGAAGTTTGGATTGCAATTGCTGGACCAATCAATCAAGCAGTTCAATTAACACTTGAAGGATCCCGCGATGTTATTCGCGAAGCCACAATCGCTTCCGCAATTGGAACTTTTTACCGCATCCTCAAATACCGCGGCGTTTAAACCTTCTCCACCTTAACTACGTCACCAAAAGTGCCGGCTTCAACAACGGTAATTTTGTAGCCCTCTAGAGTTACTGATTCATTTAACTTTAAAGGCGCGTCTGCTAACACAAAGAATCTATCCCCATAAATAGTTTTTCGATTACTAGGTTTAACTACATTTATGCCGAATCCATGACGCGTATCTTCGGAGTTGATCAAGTAAACAAGGGCACCCTGTGAAGCTTTATTCAATTTAAAGTTCATTCCGCCAGCACGATGTGATTCTATTGCAATTGCTTTTGTACGACTTATTGGCACTACCAACATTTTTTCGTAATCTCCAAAATATTCCATCGGTTTCAACCAAGATGTTGTTGTGACTTTAGGATCTGTGCAAATAATTTGAGAATCTTTGACCATGCTCGCAATCCATTTATCCCACACGATGAAGTCTGTAACCATTCCAGACATGTTTCCCCAATTACCAGTTCCTTGATTTGGTCCAGATTGTCCAAAATTATCTCCGTAATGATCGTCTAGTAATCCATTAGCGTGAAAAAATTCGTGCAGGTGCAAAAATGGTTCTGCGCCATACCAGGCCATGTCATCCGTCCATGCTGGCACCGGCCATAAATAATTGAAATCTACAACACCCTCATTTGTTTGAATGAAATCCATTCGAAATGTCTGGTTATGCGGAATATAGGTGTTCGGTGTATTGAACGGCACGACATGCACTGCCATATCGATTCCAGTGAAATCGATATTTTTATCTGCAACCGCAAAAACATCTTTTGTGTATTTCGGTACATCCATTTGCTTCCAGTTAAATCTACCATCATTTTCCGATACAACTCCTGGAATGACATAAGATTCAATAGTTGCTCCTATGTCAAAATATTTGTCGGGTACGATGAAATTAATTCGAGTATTACCATCACTGATTTTGTAGAACATTTCTTTTAGATACTTAAAGTATTCTCGATATTCGTCACCCGGTTTTTTGTCGGTTGGGTAGTCACGAAATTGAATTGGAATAATTGGAATGTTTAAGTCGCCAGAAAATTTCCATCTATTTGGGCGAAGTACTACGGTTGAGCCTTGACCCACGGGATCAATTTTGCATGGTTCTACATTTGGATTTATCGGCGTCAATGTTGTCTTTGGTTTAACTGAAGGAAGTGCAACGTCTTGAAATCTGAGTGGCCGAGAGCAATGAAACATTTTCATCGCAAAAATTTCGTATTCAGCCCACTCTTTTGGAACATTTGGATCTGCAGCGCAGATTGTTCCTGCGGTGTCTGGCCAAATAGAAGCAGCTACCGATTCTTTAATTTTATTCATTTGCCAAACAAGTTTGCCTTTAACTTTCTTACAGATTAAATACTTGGCAAAGACCATTCCGTTTTTCGAGCAGCGATCACCTATGTTTACAACGGCATTCGCCGGCGCAATCAAAACGGAAGAAAGTAAAACTACGGACATGAATAATGTGGCGATGCGCTTCATTTAACGAACCGTAGTTAGGGACTCAGACATATAAAAGAGTTAAACGAAAAAATGACTGAATAATCGACGTTGCACACTAGTCCGCGCGGGGAAACCCGCGCCACGCCGACCACACATCCCACGCCTTTTTGGCCACCGTCTTTAAAATTGTCCAACTATGACAATGATCTTGCTTCGTAGCGCAGTCGGCCAAGAGTTGCGCGCTGCTCGCATTGCACAAGGTCGCACCCTTCGCCAAGTTGCTCGCGATGCTCGCGTCTCACTTGGCTATTTGTCAGAAGTTGAACGAGGACAGAAAGAAGCGTCCTCAGAATTGTTAGCAAGTATTTGTTCAGCGCTAGATATTTCCTTATCTAGTCTGCTCCGTGAAGTTTCTTCCTCCCTCGCAACCCACGAAGTAGTAAAGCTCCAGGTAGTAGACGCCGCGTAACGCCATGGCCGAATCAGTTCAGCCGTACTTACGCCAGGCGACTTCGTATCGTCGCACCGAATTAGCAATCATTAATGGCGCCAAGCGCATGATTTCCGAAATTGGTTTCCGCAAATTAAACATGATTGATTTAGCGGGTGAAGCTCAAGTTTCTCGCGCAACGTTATATAACCATTTCCGCGATAAAGATGCAGTTGGACTTGCGTTGATTCAATTTGAAGTTGGCGAGTTAATTGCAATTAGCGCCGAATCGCCAGTTGATTATTTAGTTTCGCTCTCGCAATTAATTTCCAGCAATTCGGTACTGGCGAAAATTCGTACTAGTGATCCGGAATTAATCGCGAAAGTATTCCAACCAAGTGGCCATGATCTATGGCGCGAGGTTGGGGAAGTGTTAAATAAAAAGCTCGGATCGCTAGCGCCAGCAGTTGTGCTCTGGTTGATTGGTCAGGTTTTAGCACCGATCTCGGCCGAAAGCGCGCGCAAGCAAGCCATGTCGATTTTAAATCGCTAGTTTTTGTCATAAACCGCGTCTAAATTAATCCCCATGGGACTTAACTTTCGTCGCTCGATGAAGATCATGCCGGGCGTTCGGCTCAACTTCAGCACAAACGGAATCGGCGCATCCTTTGGCACGCGCGGTGCCCGCTACTCAATTTCACCAACCGGGCGACGAACTATTTCAACAGGTATCCCTGGCACCGGAATTAGTTATCGCGAACAAGTAAATTCAACTGCGAAAAAATCTCGTCGTCGAAGCGCTCGCTATCTAACCCCATACGCAATCCGCGAAGAATTTAGCCAGACCAAACCGCATCCGATTTTGGCATTTATTTTAATAATGGTCGCGCTCGCATCATTTGGCAACGCCGGGCCAAGTTGGAATACCGATAAAAGAATTTTCGCTCTTCAAGTTCTATTTGGCCTGGGCTTTGTGGCGCTCGCATTTTTCGTTGCATTCCCGCGCAAATATCCCGAACCACCAAATCAACCATCGGAATTAGATACGCTACAAAATTCCCGCTTTCTGCGAGATCCTTTGGACTTAGCCGAATGGGAATTAACAAATAAGGAATACCAACGCCTGGTCGAATTATTAAATAAAGCCGGGGAAGGAGTTTCGGATAATTCCGAAGCGCCAACTTTTCCAGTTCAAAAAGGGGAAGTGGTCTTAGCTAAATTCACTGGCGCTGTGACCGATTACGACGGTTTAGAACGTTCGGAAACCGGGACGATTTACATCACCGACAAGCGGGTTTCCTTTATCAGCGCTGTCGAAACCGAAGAATGGAAATTTGAAAATATGGCCGCGCCAATTGGCCAGGGGCTAAAACGCGTGATGACTTTTCCGCTGACCACCCGCAAAAAAGTTAGCGGGGTAGTAGTTAATGACAACGACTGGGAGCGCTTTATTTTCGCAGTTGAAATGGGAATTGGACTAGAGCGTTACGGCGAAAAGGCGATTGCATTTTGGAATCAAGGGCTAGGAAATTACCAGAACAAAAAACCGAAACCTTAAACTTCGTGTGGCTGGGGATCGGCCAATCTAAAGCCAACGCTTCGCACCACTGCAATAACTTCTGGTCCGCCATTTTGGCGAATCTTGGTGCGAATGCGCGAGGCATGTGAATCAATAATGTGATCGCTTCCTTCACCCTTTAGCGATCCAATTGCTTCCAAGATTTGGTTGCGGCTAAATACTCGCTTTGGGTTTTCCATTAACAGTTGCAAGAACTGATATTCAGTATTGGTTAACGAGACAGTTTTCTCGCCAATTTTGAACGAGTGCTGACTTAAATCCATCTCTAAGTTGGCCCAAGTCAAAATATTTGCCCGCGGCGCCCGTTGGGTTTGGCCGCGCTTTAATTGCTGCACAATTCGAGACGTTAAAATTTTCTCTTCGATTGGCTTGGTTACATAATCATCAGCGCCAGCTGCCACCACCATCTGTTCATCGACGGTTTCGTCGCGTTTGGTAAACATCAAAATCGGAACGGTAGATGCAGCACGGATCCAGCGGCAAACTTCTAAGCCACCTAGTTGCGCATGACCTAAATGAATTATTACCAAGCTGTAATCGTGTTGCTCGAAAATTTCTTTTGCTTCCACCGGTGATGGGGTGTCAAAAACAACGAAGCCCATTAGCTCTAGTTGTAACCGAACTTTCATCCGGTCATCGGCATCATCTTCTAATAACAAAACGTTATTTGGCGAAGTGGTCAGATCAGTCAGTTCAGTCATTTCTTCCTTACTTTCTTAAATTGGTAGAAATTCATGAGATAACCGTGAGGAATTCTCAAGAACTGATTTGTAGGTTCTAACTCTACCGCCAAGCTCCAACTAACCCCGAAACGAGCGCCAAATGGCAAAGAAAATTATTGGATTATTAACAATCGCATTACTTATTTCGCCAATTGTTCAGTCAAATGCCGCAAAACCTGAATGTGCTGGTAAACCAACAATCACATCAGTTTCACCGGCTTCAGGTGATGTATCTGGCGGCACCACGGTAAATATTGCCGGTACTTGTTTTGAAGTTGGACTTTATGTGCGCTTTGATTCATCTACTGCACCTTTAATTTCTGTAACTGATGGATTAATTGTGGTTACTTCGCCAGCACATGCGGCCGGTACTGTTGCAGTTCACGTCATGCATTCAACTGGTAACGCAACTGCAAAAAATGCGTTCACTTATATTGCGCCAGTTCCGGTGCCAACGCTAAATGTTATTTTTGATAGCGAAGGTGGATCGCCAGTTGCTCCGACAACTGTGTTACAAGGCGGCACCATTTCAAGCGCACCGGCGAATCCAGATCTATTTGGTTATACATT
>JBDKLQ010000164.1:0-4615 GCA_039795555.1 Actinomycetota bacterium | reverse complement strand
TGGTGTTTGGACTCACTGGGCCACCAAATCCGATCCCATCGAATCTATTACCGTGGCGCTAATCCATTCGCCATTTCGGAAATTACTATTCACAAATGCAACTGTGCCATCAACTTCTGGGCCTTGATGTGCGGCGCGCCCTTCTTGTAGCTCTTCGTCGTCAATCAAAACCAAAACCTGCTCCCCGATTCGAGCTGCAGCGCGATTTGCAACGGCACTCTCCGCCAATTGCGTTAATTTGGCGACGCGGTCGGCAATTACTTCATCAGCTAATTTATTAGTAGCAGCTGCCGCTTCGGTGCCATCTTCATCGGAATAGCCAAAAACTCCTACGGCATCTAATTTTGCGGCGTCGACAAACTCCATAGCTTGATTGAAATCTTCTTCAGTTTCACCTGGAAAACCGACGATAAAATTAGATCGAATTCCAGCTTGTGGTGATAGCGCGCGAACTTGGCTAATTAAATGTAGGAACGAATCTTTATCACCAAAGCGGCGCATTGATCGCAAAACTTTAGCTGATGCATGTTGAAATGAAATGTCAAAATACGGTGCCACTTTTTCGTTTTCAATCATCGCTTGTAGCAAGGTTGGTCTAATTTCAGCTGGTTGCAGATAACTCAATCGCACCCGATTGATTCCATCGATTTCACAAAGTTTTGGCAATAACTTCTCCATCGCTTGAAGATCACCAAAATCTTTTCCATACGACGTGGTGTTCTCTGAAACCAAAAACAATTCACTAACGCCCGCTTGGGCTAACCAATTAGCTTCAGCTAAAACCTCATCAGGTGTGCGCGAGACAAATGCGCCGCGAAAGCTCGGGATCGCACAAAAAGCGCAGCGCCGATCGCAGCCGGAGGCAATTTTGAGCGGCGCCCACGGCGCAGAATTTAATCTAGCTCGGGCGAAGTCCTTTTCGATTTTTCGATCGGCCGGTGTGATCGGAAGTAATTTTCGACGATCACTTGGTGTGTGAATATTTAATTTTTGCCCCGACAAAATGGCTTGCAAGCGATTTGAAATATCTTGGTAGTCATCAAAACTTAAGATTCCATCGGCTTCCGGAAGCGCCGTGGCCAATTCACTTCCGTACCGTTCAGCCATACAGCCAACCGCGACAACAGCTTTAGTAACTCCGTTTTCTTTTAACGAATTTGCTTCAAGTAAGGCATCGATTGAATCTTTTTTTGCCGATTCAATAAAACCACAAGTATTAATTACAGCAATCTCTGCTTGAGCAGCGTCATCAATTAATTGCCAGCCATCAGCGGCTAATCGTCCAGCTAGCTCTTCCGAGTCAACATCATTTCGTGCGCAGCCCATGGTGATGAGAGCTACGGTTTTTTTCACAACTACGAATTTACCCCATATGAAACTGTTACCACTTCACCTGACTGACCAAGTGGTGGTTGTTTCTTTCCATTTACTGTGACTTCTAACCCACCGGCATTTCCAAGACGGGCATTAATTTCTTTATCACTGGTAAAGGTTCGAGTATCTCCGACATTCATCCGACCGCTAAATAACGTTGTGCCAGAACCATCGGTGACATTAATCCAACTCACGCCGCTTACTGCTTTAAGTACAACTTTTACACCTGTGCCGCTGGAAACAGTTTCATAAGGTGTAGCCGAAGATTTCGATGCTGGAGTTTCGCCAACTGCCACTTTCGGACTTGGTTTGTCTACTGCGACCGGTGTCGAATCTGAGCTTTTCAAATTTGAATAAACTGCGTAGCCACCAATAATCACGAAAATCGAAAGCATTGAAATCACAATCAGTTGCTTGCTATTTATTTGCTTGCGAGCTTCTCGTGGTTCAGCAGCATTATTTTCAACCAAGCGATCGTAAATTGGCCGAGCTTCCGCAGCTTGTTCGACATCATATGCGGCAAGCAATTCCGAGGCATTTAATTTTAAATGTTGCGCCAACGAGCGAAGGTGTCCTTTGGCATAGGTTGCGCCACCGGCGCTTGAAAAATTATCTGATTCAAATTCGCGAATCATGGTTGGCCGAATATTTGTTTTTTGACCAAGAGTTTCAACTGTCAGACCAGCGCGATTTCGCGCTTCAGCCAAAATAGTTCCTAAACTCATTGGGCAAGGGTAACTGCGATTGAATGAAGTTAAAAGTTAGGGGGTAATCCCCTTATTAAGTCTCAGCCTTGTTGCAAGGATTCAAGCACTGAATCAAGATCTTCAGGTTTGACCAAAACTTTACGAGCCTTAGATCCTTCACTTGGTCCGGTAATTCCCCTCGTCTCCATCAAATCCATTAAACGTCCAGCTTTTGCATATCCAATTCTGAGTTTTCGTTGCAACATTGATGTCGAACCAATTTGCGTAGTTACCACTAGATGCACTGCTTGCAACAATAATTCCAAGTCATCACCAATTTCGCGATCAACTGTTGTAAATTGCTTTGCAGGCGCAGTTACGTCTTCCCGATAATGTGGACTTAATTGTTTTTTAACGTGATTTACCACAGATTCAATTTCGCGTTCAGAAACATAAGCACCTTGAATGCGAAGCGTTCTCGATGCGCCCATCGGAATAAATAGCGCATCGCCTTGGCCAATTAATTTTTCCGCGCCAGGTGAATCTAAAATCACGCGCGAATCAGCAAGTGATGAAGTCGCAAAAGATAACCGCGATGGCACGTTCGCTTTAATTAAACCAGTAACCACATCAACACTCGGGCGCTGCGTTGCTAAAACTAAATGAATTCCAGCTGATCTAGCCAATTGCGTAATGCGAACTACGGATTCTTCAACTTCTTTTGCGGCAACCATCATCAAATCTGCCAACTCGTCAATGATGACTAATAAATATGGATATGGCTCCAAAATCCGATCGCTGCCTGGCGGTGCCACAACTTTGCCGGCCCGAACTGCTTTGTTGAAATCATCAATGTGGCGGAAGCCAAAACTGGATAAATCTTCGTAGCGTAGATCCATTTCGCGTACGACCCACTGCAACGCATCGGCTGCCTTTTTAGGATTCGTGATAATCGGTGTAATTAAATGTGGGATTCCATCATAAGCATTTAATTCCACGCGCTTTGGATCAATCAAAACTAACCGAACATCATCAGGGGTGGCGCGCATCAATAGCGAGGTGATCATTGAATTTATCATCGAAGATTTACCGGCACCAGTTGCGCCAGCAACTAATAAGTGTGGCATTTTGGCTAAGTTAGCGCAGATGAAACTTCCTTCCACATCTTTGCCAAGTGCCACTAATAATGGATGTAAATCTTGTCCGGCAGTTGGGGAACGTAACACGTCTCCGAGAGCAACAATTTCCCGATCGCTATTTGGGATTTCAATTCCAACGGCAGATTTACCTGGAATTGGCGAGAGAATTCGAACTTCGCTAGATGCAACTGCGTAGGAAATATTTTTAGTTAGCGCCGTAATGCGTTCCACTTTTACGGCCGAACCTAATTCAACTTCGTATCGCGTAACCGTTGGTCCACGCATAAAACCAGTCACTTCGGCATCAATTTCAAATTGCGCAAATACTTCCGTCAGTGCTTGAACCACTAGGTCATTTGCTTTGGTTTTCTGTTTTGAAGATGGCGCTGAGCGTAGTAAATCTAACGACGGTAATTCATATTTGGAATCGTGGCCAAGTAATAATTGTTGCGCCCGCTTCGGTATCGAATTTTCCGTTTTGTCTTTGGCAATCGCAATTGTAGGTTCAACATAATCATCATCTTCTGGCTCGTATTCATCTTGGTCAATTTCATATTGCGCCACCAAGGGTGATTCGAATGGTTCGCTCTCGCTAATTTCAAATTCTTCCTTTTCGCGACGCGGCAACTTACTCCAGAGCCAAACCAAAGTGGATTTAATTCGAATTCCAACTTGGGAAACTGGCGTCGCGGTCACGACTAGAACGCCGAAAATAAAGATCAAAATTAAAACTGGATAGGTAAGAATCGAAGTTAGCAGCCCCACAAGTGGCTTAGAGACGGCATAACCAATCCAGCCACCACCTTCGCGCATCGCAGTTGCGCCAGTACCAACTGAACCATTTAATAAATGTGCAAGGCCCGTGGCTGAAATAATTAAAGCAATTGTTCCGACAGTAATTCGGGCAGTGGCGCGATTCTCCTCCGGTACTCTAAATAATCTGGTGGCGAAATAGAAAAATACAAGTGGTGTTAAAACGCCAATTCGGCCAAATCCCCCATAGAAAAATGAATAGAGTGATCTAGAAACTAAATTGCTGCCATGTAACCAAGTGCCGCCAACTGCAGCTAAACCAAAAATTACTAAAAGAAGTGCAAAACCATCCCGCTGATGTTCTGGATCTAAATCTTTAGCACCGCGGGCAACAAACCGAACTGAACCGCCAAATCCTTTCGCGATTATTCGCCAAATTCCGGCAAGAGCGCCACCGACTAGCGCTACTACTCCGCCGGATTTACGTTTCTTTTTTGATTTGGCCACACGCCAAAGACTATTTATTTACACTTAAAGTAAATGGTAGGCGCGCCGCGTTATACCTCAATGACGACTGGGACAATCATTGGTTTTCGCCGATGTTCTGCGCCAACCCAACTGCCAACAGTTTTTCGGACTACTTGTGACAAAACATGTGTTCCA
>JBDKLQ010000163.1:0-2888 GCA_039795555.1 Actinomycetota bacterium | reverse complement strand
GCCACGATTGAAGTTGGTAAACCAGTTTTAGAAATGACAACTGAAACTCAAGTTATGTCATTTGACTTTGATACGCCAGCTCCCGAAGTTGTGTCCGAACCAATCGCAAATGTAAACGTGGCACCGATACCTCCTGTCGCTGCGCCTCCAGTAATAAGTTCTGTAAGCATCCCAAATGAAAAAATTAAAGCTGTACCTAAAGCCCGCATTTTGGCGGATGAAAAAGGAATTTCGCTAAGCAGTATTCATCCAACTGGTCCAGATCGCACTGTTATGTATTCCGATGTCACTAATGCACAAGCAGATCCAAAAATATTGGAAAGACAAGCTGCCAATCGAGATTTGATTGCTCGTGGTATCGAAATGACTCGCGCAATCCCGCAAGCAAGTTTCACGCGTGCCGTAACTGCGAGCGCCGGAACTTCATATGAATGGCAGGCGAAGTTATTAACTGCCTGGGCGAAAACTCTTCGTGGCTTTGGCTATGCCGATAATGGCGTCGCGCTAATTATTGAATCTAAATACGGCAGCGCCCTTCCAGTATTTAAAAATCCAGATCAAATTCAAGATTTAGCAAATTTAATTGAAACCACCACTGATCAAGCTCGCAATGGCAAAGTCCCGCTAGCGATGCTCAGTGGTGCCACCACGACGGTCTTTGATTTAACTCATTACAAAATGGCAGCCGACCAACCACTGCTCTTTCCAAACCAAGCGACCGGCTTGACCGTTGGAATCGATGCCCAAGGGTCTTTGAGCCTTTCGCTGACCATCGATCTGCGGGCCCTGGATTTCTACGACGGAGCCAATCTGCTCGATCGTTTAACCGCCGCACTTTAAACCTACGCTCAGCATCCGCACATCCGTGCAAGATTGTTATAAATTTTTGCACAAATGTTCTTGCTTACTGCCCTGTAGCGGTAGACACTTTCCCAAATTCACGGCACTTGTTAGGACAGGTTGGTAAATGAAGCAACGCGAAACGGAGACCATTCTCCAGGCCGCGCGCTTGTATTACGAAGATGAACTCTCGCAAGACGAGGTCGCTTCCAAACTTCGAACCAGCCGTTCCAATATCTCGCGGATGCTAACTGCCGCAAAGCGGATGGGAATAGTGCAGATCAAAGTTATTGCACCTTCTTCTCGCCACGAAACTTTATCCAAGCAATTGCGCCAAGCCCTCGGTGTTAAAGAGGTTCAAGTAATCGCGGCCGATACAAATGATTTGGCGATTAATGCCGTTGGCCGCGCAGCTGCCAGCTGTTTGTTAAAAGATTTACGCGACAACCAAACTATTGCAATTTCTTGGGGTCGCGGTTTAGAAGCAACAGTAATTAACTGTCGCAAAGATAATTTAGCGGGACTTCGAATTGCCCAATTAATGGGCTCGATTTCCTCAGTTGGCACCTCAGTTTCGGCCGAAGAAGTTGGCCGCTCGTTTGCTAAAAATTTAAATGCTGAATTTATTGCAGTTCATTCGCCAATGATCGTTACCAATAGCAAAGTTCGTGATTCACTATTAAATGAACCTTCGATTGAACGTGCAATTGATGCAGCGCAAGGTGCCGATGTTGCGATATTTGGAATTGGTTCAAATGGTTCGGCATCTTCCGAGATGGTGTTAAACGAATTCGATTTATCAAAAACTGAATATGAGGAAGTTGCCAAAGCTTATGCCGGAGATATTGCATCACGGTTTTATAACACTTCCGGCAAAGTGGTAAGTAGCGCACTTGATAATCGCGTAGTCGGATTATCACTTGATGAAATTCGAAAGATTCCAAAGAAAATTGGGATTGCAACTGGTGCCGAAAAAGTTCTGGGCGTAATTGGAGCCGCACGTGGCAAATTGGTTGATCACCTAATCATCGACATTTCATGCGCAAATGGAGTTTTAAAACTTTTATCAGCCGGCGAAGGAAAGAACTAAATGGGTCTAGGTAAGTTATTTGCAATCATCGCAATCATGTGGGGAATTCAATTGTTCTTCGCTTGGCGCCAAGCAAAGCGCTTCCAGGATCAGCTATCGGTGCTTCGCAAAGAAGGTGCAGTAGCAATCGGCGTGGGCGGCAAGCGTTATCGCGGTGGCCGCGCATTCGTAGCGCTATCGGCAAATGACAAAGGAATTATTCAAAGCGGGTTATTGCTAACCGGCATCACGACAATGGCAAAAGGAAAGCCATTTGATGACTACAAAGGATTCTCTATCAAAGATGTTGCTTCGGGAAACCGAACAGCGCCCGGACGAAAAGAGAAGGTGACGGCAGCAGCACGGATGGCGGCCGAACACATTCTCGAGTACCAAGGGAAAAAATAGATAGAGAATAAAAAATCGCAAAACCGTACGGATGCGATTTTTTGAAGACGGTCGAAAGACCTTTACACACTTAGGAGGTGTGCATTGAACCTATTATCTGTTGCAGCTTCAGCTGCAGTAGAAGTAGCAAAACCAACCGGCGTTCTCGGCGCGTTGGCAACAGCTGCTGAAGACTTTATTAAGGTCTTCAACAAAGGTGGTTCGGTTCTGCTTTCACTTATGGGCGGAATCCTTCCAACACTTGTAGTGCTGTTGACTGCAGTAAATGCTCTGATCCGTATCATCGGACCAGAAAAGATCGAAAACCTTGGAAAGGCTGCTGCACGTCCTGGAATCCAGTGGTATCCAGTTCGCTACATCATTCTTCCTTTCGTAGCTGTTTTCGTTCTTACAAATCCAATGGCTTACACAATGGGACGCTTCTTACCAGAACGTTTCAAGCCAGCTTTTTATGACTCAGCTGTGTCATTCGTGCACCCAATTCTGGGCATTTTCCCGCACGCTAACCCAGGTGAATTGTTCGTCTACGTTGGTATCGCAACAGGTATTCAACAACTAGGTCTTGGACTTG
>JBDKLQ010000162.1:0-2896 GCA_039795555.1 Actinomycetota bacterium | reverse complement strand
GATTTGGTATTTAATTCAACGTGAACTTCCAAGCCCATAACTGGCTCGTACTTTGTAATTAAATCTTCGTATTTCATAACGCTGGTGCCTTATCAAGTAACGGTACGCCCCATTTTGAAAGCAGCGCTGCTTCAAGCGCTGCGCCAACATTGTAAAGACGTTGATCTTGCATCGCCGGCGCCATAATCTGAAAACCAACCGGCAAAGAATCTTCATCGGCTAAACCAGCTGGCAAACTCATGCCGCAAATACCCGCCAAATTAACTGGGATTGTCGCCACGTCATTTAAATACATCGCAACTGGATCCGCTGTTTTTTCACCAATTTTGAAGGCGGTGGTTGGACAAGTTGGTGAAACCAAAACATCAGCGCTAGCAAATGCTTTCGCGTAATCTTGCATAATTAGCGTGCGCACCTTTTGGGCACTTCCGTAATAAGCATCGTAATAACCACTTGAAAGCGCATAAGTTCCCAAAATGATTCGCCGTTTCACTTCGCGCCCAAAGCCAGCATCGCGGGTTGCGGCCATGACTTCTTCGGCAGAACCTTCGCCAACGCGCAGGCCATACCGCATTGCATCAAAGCGAGCTAAATTTGATGAAGCTTCAGAAGGAGCAATTAAGTAATAGGCGGCTAAGGCATATTCAAAACTCGGGCAAGAAACTTCCACAATTTCAGCGCCAGCATTTGCTAATAAATCAAGCGAGTCTTGAAAACGATTTAGAACACCTTTTTGGTAACCGTCTCCTTGTAATTCTTTGATGACGCCAATTTTCAAACCTTTAACATCACCGGACTTTGCGGCAGTAACAACTGCTGGAACTTTTTCATTAATACTTGTGGCATCTTTTGGATCATGGCCAGCAATTGCTTCATGTAGTAACGCAGCATCTAACACCGTTCGCGCGCACGGGCCACCTTGATCTAGCGAAGACGAGAATGCAACTAATCCATAGCGCGAAACACCGCCATAAGTTGGTTTCACGCCAACGGTTCCAGTAACAGCAGCAGGTTGGCGAATCGAACCACCGGTATCAGTTCCAATTGCAAGTGGTGCTTCAAATGCGGCGAGTGCTGCAGCGGAACCACCACCAGATCCACCAGGGATTCTGGTTAGGTCCCACGGATTATGAGTTGGTCCATAAGCAGAATTTTCTGTTGATGAACCCATTGCAAATTCATCCATGTTTGTTTTACCTAGAATGACAATGCCATTTTTCTTTAAATTTGTTACCAAAGTGGCGTCATAAGGCGGCTTCCAACCTTGCAAGATTTTTGAACCACAAGTTGTTGGAATTCCCTTTTGAGCAAAAACATCTTTTAATGCAAGGGGTACGCCAGTTAATGGCGCAGCTTTTCCGGTTGCCAGAAGATCGTCGGCGGCCTTTGCTTGCGCTAGCGCGCCTTCTTGGTCAATGTGTAAAAACGCTTTAACTTTTCCATCTACTTTTTCAATTTGAGCTAAGTGAGCTTTCGTTAATTCAACTGATGAAATTTCTTTTTTAGAAAGCGCTTCGGCCATCTGGCTAGCCGTTAATTTAATGCTCACTCTTCACCCAAAATCTGCGGTACTCGAAAGCGCTGATCTTCACTTTCAGGAGCGCCACTTAGCGCCTCTTCTGGCGAAAGACTCGGCTGCACTTCATCAGGTCTAGTCACATTTACCAATGGCAATGGATGCGAAGTTGGTTTGATATCTTGCTTCGCAATGGCTTGAACTTTTTCTACCGCATCCAAAATGGAATCAAATTCTGTTGTTAGCGCATCTAGTTCGCCATCGGTCATTTCAATTCGGGCTAGTTTTGCCAAATTTGCGACATCTGCGCGAGATAGGTGTGCCATGGTTTGGGAATTCTATTTAAATAAGTAATTAACTGCGAATTTGCCCGTTGCCGGTAACTATCCAAGTGGTGGTCGTCATCTCTTCGAGCCCCATTGGACCACGAGCATGCAATTTTTGATTCGAAATTCCGATCTCCGCGCCCATACCCATTTCTTCACCATCGGTAAATCTTGTTGAAGCATTTACCATCACAGCAGCACAATCTGATTGTTTAATAAATTTATCGGCATTACTTTGCGATTCAGTGACAATTGCTTCAGTGTGTTTTGTGCCGTATTTATTAATGTGATCATTGGCTGCGTCAAGTGAATCAACTACGGCCATATTCATCTCCAGCGCTCCGTATTCCGTAGAAAAATTTTCATCGGTCGCCAATTCGCTTTTAATACCAAGCTGGTCGGCTATGGCTTTTGCCTTAGCATCGGCATGAATAATTACGCCTGCTTCATTTAACGCGTTGAGGGCAGTTGGTAAAAATTTCTCGGCTACCGCTTTATGAACCAGTAAGGTTTCGGCTGCATTGCAAACGCTTGGGCGGTGCGTCTTTGAATTTATCAAAATTGGTAATGCTTTTTCTAAATCGGCAGCTTCATCTACATAAACGTGACAGACGCCAGCGCCAGTTTCAATCGTTGGCACGGTAGCTTCATCGATCACCATCCGAATCAAACTTGCGCTGCCACGTGGAATAACAAGATCTACTTCGCCACGCGCATTCAATAACGCTTTGGTCGTTGCCCGATCTGTAGCTGGGATTAATTGCAGTACATCTGGCGAAATATTTGTTTTCGCCAATGCATCGCGCATAATTTTTACTAAAACTTGATTGCTGTTCTCTGCACTTGAAGAACCTCGAAGTAACGCAGCATTCCCACTACGAATTAAAATTACGGCCGCATCAACTGTGACATTTGGTCGAGCTTCATAAACCATTCCAACTACACCAAATGGCACCGTAACTTGGCGAAGATTTAAACCATTAGCCAAAGTTCGATCGCGCAATGTTTGGCCAAGTGGATCAGGCAGCGTCGCCACCTTTCGCGCTCCATTAGC
>JBDKLQ010000161.1:0-2569 GCA_039795555.1 Actinomycetota bacterium | reverse complement strand
TCTTGGAGCAGCCGGAATTGGTGATTTAGGTTCAAACTTTGGAACTTCAGATCCAAAATATGCAGGCGCTGCCGGAAGTCTTTTACTTAAGGAGACTCTTAATAAAGTACAGAGCGCAGGTTTTGATATTTCAAATGTTTCAGTGCAAATCGTTGGCAATAAACCAAAGATTGGACCGCGTCGGGCCGAGGCGATTGCGACAATTTCAAACCTCTTAGGTGGCGCACCAGTCTCAGTTTCTGCAACAACAACTGATGGATTGGGCTTTACTGGTGAAGGTAAAGGCCTTTCGGCGATTGCAACCGCAATCATTGTAAAGAAGTAAAGATAGAATTCACCTATGTCCGATCTGCATCTATACAACACTGCCGATCGCAAGAGTTCGAAGTTTGCTCCGTTAAAACCAAATAAAGTTGGCGTCTATCTCTGTGGTGCAACTGTTCAAGCGCCACCACATATTGGCCACATTCGCTCTGGTGTTAATTTCGATATTTTAAATCGCTGGCTTACCGCCTCAGGCTTTGAAGTTACTTTTATTAGAAATGTAACTGATATCGATGACAAAATTTTGCAGAAGGCAGAGATTGAAAAGTCTCCTTGGTGGGCCGTTGCCATGAAATATGAACGAGCATTTGCAAATGCATATGCCGCGTTAAATGTGGCGCCACCAACTTATGAACCCCGCGCAACCGGTCACATAACGCAAATGATTGAACTAATGCAAAACTTAATTGAAAAAGGATTTGCATACGCACCAGGAAATGGCGATGTTTATTTAGAAGTTAAAAAACTTGATTCGTATTTAACGTTGTCTCGTCAGAAACTAGATGATTTGCAATCTGCCGGTGAAACCGAAGATCGCTCCAAGCGCGATCCACGTGATTTTGCACTTTGGAAAGCGGCTAAACCAGGCGAACCGTCATGGCCAACGCCATGGGGCGATGGTCGCCCCGGTTGGCATTTGGAGTGCAGTGCAATGGCGCGGGCTTATTTAGGTGATGAATTTGATTTACATGGTGGTGGATTAGATTTAATTTTCCCGCACCACGAAAATGAAATTGCCCAATCTGAAGCAGCTGGATACAAATTTGCGCGCAATTGGATGCACAACGCCTGGGTAACCCAATCAGGTGAAAAAATGTCAAAATCTCTTGGCAATACATTGCAAGTAACAGAATTATTGAAGCAAGTGCGGGGCATTGAATTGCGTTGGTATTTAGGTTCAGCGCACTATCGGTCAATGTTGGAGTTTTCTACCGAAGCGCTACAAGAATCAGCAACTGCGTTTCAGCGGATTGAAAACTTTTTAAATCGCGCCAAAGAGTTAGTTGGCGAATTTAGTGGTCAAGTAACGAAGGAGATGGCGGCCGCTTTTGACGATGATTTGGCGGTGCCCCAAGTTTTAGCGATAATTTCAGAATCGCTTCGCGAAGGAAATAGCGCAATCACCAGTGGGGATAAAGCAAAAATAAAAGCCAGCGCCGCTGCCATACGAGGCGCACTAGAAATTTTAGGTTGCGACCCATTTGATTCTAATTTTGCGAGCACCGGGCCAGATTTATCTGGCGCATTGGATGGCGTAATTAAATTGGCGCTCGAACAGCGTGATGCAGCGCGTGCTCGGAAAGATTTTGCCGCAGCTGATCAAATTCGCGACGGCTTGGCTTCAATTGGAATCATCATCGAAGATACCGCGCAAGGTGCGCGTTGGAGTTTGAAATAAATGGCTGGTAATTCTTCGCGCCGCGGTGCGATTCGCAAAAATAAAAAAGGACCATCGGCAGGTAGCGGTGGCCAAAAACCAAAGCGATTAGGTAGCCGTGGGCCAACGCCAAAAGCGGAAGATCGGCCTTACCACGCAGCCGCGAAGCGCAAAGCAAGTAAGAATTCGCGACGACCACGGCCTGATAAAAAATTCAGCGGGAGTAAATTGAATATTTCTGGCGAATTAGTTGCTGGTCGTAACGCCACCCTTGAAGCACTTCGGGCAAATGTTCCGGCGCAAGAATTAATTGTGGCGCGCTCGATTGATATCGACGATCGGATTACCGAATCGCTACAAATTTCTTTAAAGCGCGGATTAAGTATTCGTGAAGTTCATCGCGCGGAATTAGAAGGAATATCGCCTAATAGCCAAGGAATTGCGCTCGCAATTAAGCCGTATCAATATTCATCTTTAGTTGAAATTTTGCAGCGGGCGCAAAAGCCAGGATTAATAGTGGCGTTGGATGGCATAACTGATCCAAGAAATCTCGGCGCGATTGTTCGATCCGCGGCAGCTTTTGGAGTGGATGGCGTTGTGATTACCGAACGGCGCGCAGCGGCGATGACAGCTTCGGCATGGAAAGCATCTGCTGGTGCCGCCGCGAGAATGCCGATTGCTCAAGTTACTAATTTAAATCGCACCATCGAAGAGGTTCAAGAAAAAGGTTATTTCGTTGTTGGTCTAGATGGCGAAGGCAAAGAATTAGTTGGCAATATGAAAGTTTCGACAGATCCAATCATGATTATTGTTGGCAGCGAAGGAAAAGGTTTATCAAGGTTAGTTTCAGAAAAGTGCGATCTCGTT
>JBDKLQ010000160.1:0-2689 GCA_039795555.1 Actinomycetota bacterium | reverse complement strand
ACAACATATACGCTGGAATCAGTAGCGCTATTGATCAATCCATATCCAGCCCAAATGATTCCGCCAAGTGTGGCAAATCCCAAAATCCATCCTGGTTGTCGAATTGCGCGTGAGAATTTACTCATTTCGAAGCGAAATCCTAATTCACGAAAGAGAAAATTTCATGGCAAAATTCGCCGGGTGAAGGCGAGATATTTGGGGTTGGATTTAGGCGGCACAAATATCAAATATGCCATAATCGAAAATTCTGGTTCTGAGTGGTCTGTGATTGTAAAAGATCAAATATCTACTGAGGCTGAAATAGGTCCAGACCATGTAACGAATTTGCTTGCCGAATTAGCAAAAAAATTTGGCGACGAAGTTTCCGGCGTTGGTTTGGCGGTACCAGGAACTTTTGATGACTCCGCCGGAACAATTTTAATTTTCCCGAATTTACCTGGACCTTGGCGTGGGCACCAAATACTTGCTCCGGTAGCTAACGCGAGCGGGAAACCAACTGCGCTAATTAATGACGCCAGAGCTTTCGCATTAGCTGAATCAATTTTGGGTGCAGCTCGCGGATTGCGCACTGTTGCTTGTTTAGTTTTAGGAACCGGAATTGGTGGCGGAATAATTATTGATGGGAAAGTCATTACTGGATCGACTGGAGCAGCTGGCGAACTTGGCCATGTAATCGTAGAACCAAATGGAAATAAATGTGGTTGTGGTTCACGCGGTTGTCTAGAAACAACCAGCGCCACCGTTGCTATTTGTACAAATGCAAAGAGTAAGTCACCCGCTGAAGCCTATGAAAAGGCTGCAGCAGGAGATACGACAGCTCTAGAAGCTTTCAAAATTGCTGGAAAAGGTTTGGGTGTTGCAATTACCAGCATCATGGTCACTTTAAGTCCGGACGCTTTTGTAATTGGTGGCGGTGTTTCGCAAGCTGGGGAGATGTTAAATAAATACATCCGTGAAGAAGTTGATTCGCGGTTAACTATCTTCCCACCGAATAAAGTTAAGTTAATTCCAGCAGAACTCGGCGTCTATGCAGGTGCGATTGGTGCTGCGCTAAATGGAGCAATTGCTGCTGGGGTCGAACTGGTAACTAATTAAATATTTATTGAGGAAGTTTGCCTAGACCTTGGTGTGTTGCCAAAAACTTGGCATGTTTTGGCTCAAGTTCATCCAGTGAGCTAACTCCGATCAATTTCATGGAACGAATCATTTGATTTCGCAAGATTTCCAAAGTTCGCTCGACTCCAGCTTGGCCACCGGCCATTAATCCATAAAGATATGCCCGACCAACATAGGCAAACTGCGCACCGTGAGCAATTGCAGCCAACACATCTGCGCCATGCATGATTCCGGTATCTAGGTGAACTTCAATATCTTTCTTCAGCTCTTTTCGAACTTGGCCAAGTAAATGAAGTGGTACAGGAGCTCGATCTAATTGGCGACCGCCATGGTTTGAAAGCAGTACGGCGTCGACACCATATTTGGCGCAACGCTTGGCATCTTCAACAGTTTGGATTCCTTTAACTGTCAAAGTTCCTTTCCATTGCTTGCGAATCCATTTCAAATCTTCGAAAGTCATTGTTGGATCAAACATGTAATCTAAAAGTTCGCCAACTGTGCCATTCCATTTGCTCATAGATGCAAATTCAAGAGATGGCGTGGTCAAAAAATTCCAAACCCATTCTGGGCGCGGCAGGGCATTGATAATTGTCTTTACATTTAATTTTGGCGGAACTGTCATACCGTTGTATACGTCGCGTAATCTGGCTCCGGCAACTGGTACATCAACCGTTAACATTAAATTCCTAACGCCGACGTTCCATGCGCGATCAACAAGCGCCATCGATCCTTCGCGGTCTTTCCACATGTATAGCTGGAACCAATTTCGACCATTGGGCGCTGCTTTTACAACTTCTTCAATTGAAGTTGTACCGAGAGTTGAGAGAGTAAATGGAATGCCAAATTTTTCGGCGGCTCTGGCGCCGGCTCGTTCACCTTCTGATTGCATCATTCTGGTGAATCCAGTTGGTGCAATTCCGAATGGCAAATTAAAAGTTTCGCCAAGTGTTTCTCGAGTTGTATCTACATTTGAAACATCTTGCAAAATACTTGGCATAAATTCGATATCTAGAAATGCTTGGCGTGAACGCTGAAGACTTACTTCTGACTCTGCCGCGCCATCGGTGTAATCAAAAGGCCCTTGGGGAGTTCTGCGCTTTGCAATCGCACGTAAATCCCAAATAGTTTGAGCTTTGGCTAATCGACGCGCTCTACGCTTAAGGGTCGGCATTTCAAATTTCAATAACGGCGCAAGCTCGGCAATTCGCGGGAACTGACGCTTGAAATTCTTAGCCATCAGATCCGAACCTTAATAAGCATGACTTAAGTCTAAACGCAGACCACAATTTCAATAAAATATTTAGAAAAAGTATCTAAATATTGAGATTTTTATCGAACACTGCGAAGCACTGCAGTTACTTTGCCAAGAATTTCGCAGTTATCGCCATTTATTGGCTGGAAAGCTGGGTTTGCTGGCAAGAGCCAGATATGGCCATCTTTTTTGGAGAATGTTTTAACTGTTGCTTCGCCATCAATCATTGCAGCGCAGATTTCGCCCTTCTCGACAGTTTTCTGCGAACGAATCACAACAAAATCGCCGTCGCAAATGGCAGCGTCGATCATTGATTCGCCG
>JBDKLQ010000159.1:0-10301 GCA_039795555.1 Actinomycetota bacterium | reverse complement strand
ATTGGGGCTTTAAATGTTAGCTCCGTTGAGCTGGTTGAAAGAGTTCGTTTCGCTTCCGAAGAATATCTCTGCCGAAAAAATTTCAGAGATTTTTATAAGCCTTGGCTTTGAAATAGAGGGAATTGAAGAATCTGGTTCTGACATCAAAGGACCTATTGTGGTTGGCAAAGTCATCTCTATTAAGGAATTAACCGAGCATAAAAAACCAATTAGATATGTTGGTTTGGATTGTGGGGAAAAGAACCTTCGGTATGTAATTTGCGGCGCCCGAAATTTTGAAGCAGGAGATTTAGTAGTTGTGGCCTTACCCGGTGCAACTCTGCCCGGAAATTTTGCAATCTCAGCTCGTGAAACATATGGTCATACTTCTAACGGAATGATTTGTTCAGCCAAGGAATTAGGCATGGGCGATGATCACTCTGGCATTATTGTGATTTCAAATAATGGCGCAAAAATTGGAACCGATGCGATTTCAATCCTAGAAATAAGAGATACAGTTTTTGATATATCAATTAATCCAGATCGCGGCTATGCAATGAGTATTCGTGGATTGGCACGAGAACTTGCCGCAGGGCTTGGCGTTAAATACCTTGATCCAGCTCTTACTTATAAGAAACTGAAATTTTCGACAAGCAGTAAACCAGTAACAGCAAAAATTTCCGCCGGCGCTTCAGGAATGTTTTTGCGGACAATTAATGGTTACCGAGCTAGTTCTCCGACTCCGCTTTGGATGCAACGTCGAATTGAAAAATGTGGCATGAGATCAATTTCGCTGGCAGTTGACGTAACTAATTACGTAATGTTGGAGTTAGGCCAACCAATTCATGCATTTGATGCCGATGTAATTTCTGGAACACTGGAAATTCGAAAAGCTGGGAAGGTGCAGAGTTTTAAAACGTTAGATGGTCAAACTCGGACCCTTGATCCGGAAGATTTAGTGGTAGCTGATTCCAAAAAAGTACTTGCCTTAGCCGGAACAATGGGTGGCGAAGATTCGGAAATAAGTTCAAAAACGAATCGAATTGCATTAGAAGCGGTGACCTTTGATCCAATTTCTGTCGCTAAGAATTCCCGCAGACATAAATTATCTACCGAAGCCTCCCGAAGATTAGAGCGAGGCGTTGATCCTGAATTAGCCGAGATTGCCTCAGCTAGAGCTATCAAATTAATGATGGAATATGGTGGCGCCAAATATGTAGGCACGTCCAAAATATCAAAATCAACCAGCAAATCGAATAGAAAGACGATTACTTTAGATCCCAAATATGTTTCAGCTCGTATTGGATATTCAGTTAAAAGCAATGAAATTAAAGCGAAATTACAAACTATCGGATGTCGCCTTTCACAAAAAAGTCAAAGATTTATTGTTGAACCTCCAAGTTGGCGACCAGATTTACGTGGTCCGGCCGATTTAGTTGAAGAGGTAGCCCGGAATATCGGTTATGACAAAATTCCATCAATTCTTCCGCCGCGGGTTACGACGGCATCGTTAAATTACGAGCAACGAAGAGCACGAGTAATAACTCAATCACTGGTAGCGCAGGGATATACCGAAGTGTTGAATTTTCCGTTTGTTAGCCAAGATCGAATTTCGCAGATGGGTTATACGAATGGACGCGAATTATCTTACAAAGTCGCTAATCCAATGTCAGAAGATCAACCATGGTTACGCCCTCATTTACTACCGGGATTACTAGATGCAGCAAGTCGAAACTTTAATCGTGGATTCAAGGATTTTGCGATATTCGAACTTGGTTCAATCTTTCGAAAAAGTATAGATCTCAGCAAAGAAGTATCGCCATCTTTAGGAAAACGGCCAACCCAGAAGGAAATTGCTGCGCTATACAAAACTGTCCCAAATCAATTAAAACATCTTGGTGCGGTTATGGTAGGGAAGATTGCAACAGAGAATTGGCAAGGAGAACAACGAAATTATCAATGGCACGATGCAGTGTCAGCCGTTGAAAATTTATTGGAACTTCTCGGTTTTTCATGGGATCTAAAACGTTCAGATTTTGCGCCTTGGCATCCCGGAAGATGTGCTGAGATATTGATTTCGAATAAACCTGTTGCGCATGCCGGCGAATTGCATCCAAGAGTTTTGGAAATATTTGGTCTACCCAAAGGTTGTGCGGCTTGGGTGATTAATTTGGATGCACTCCCTCAGAGTCCGCTTGTAAATCCAAACCCAATCCAGGTTATGCCTGCAGCAGTGCAAGATCTTGCCTTAGTGGTGGATGAGAATGTTACCGCTGGCGAATTATCCGCTGCGTTACGTTCTGGCGCTGGTGAATTGCTTGAAACAATCGAATTATTTGATCGATACGACAAAATCGGGGGCGGCAAAATATCAATGGCTTTCACCTTAACTTTCCGGGCGTCAGATCGAACTCTGACATCAGCTGAAATCGCTGCGGCTCGTGAAGCGGCCACTCAGAACGCGGCCAGATTATGTGGCGCCGTTCTTCGTGCATAATTATCCAATTATTTGCATAAATATAGAAATTTCGCTATCTTTACCCGATGAAAGTTGGGGTACTAGGTGCCAGTGGTTACGCTGGAGGCGAGCTGCTTCGATATTTGGCGCTGCATCCTGAATTTGAAGCAACTTATATTGCCGCCGGTTCAAACGCAGGCGAACCGATATCGTCAATCCACCCGCAATTATCGCAATTTGCAGGTCAGAAATTCGAACCGCTCAATTTAGAAAAATTAAATGATTGCGAAATTGTTTTTATTGCATTGCC
Source organism: Actinomycetota bacterium (assembly GCA_039795555.1). Classification (GTDB taxonomy): domain Bacteria; phylum Actinomycetota; class Actinomycetes; order Nanopelagicales; family Nanopelagicaceae; genus ZLKRG08. The sequence goes on along the minus strand of JBDKLQ010000159.1, from coordinate 7,554 downwards.
GCACGGCGAATCAGCAGGCATAATTTCGAAGTTGCCACAAAATAAAAGGATTGTTGATTTAGGCGCAGATTTTCGATTAAAGGATCCAGCCGCTTGGAATAAGTATTACGGTGGCACTCACTCTGGTACTTGGGTTTATGGGTTACCAGAATTACCTGGGCAACGAGAATTGATTTCCGTTAGTACGAAAGTTGCCAATCCTGGATGTTACGCAACCGTAATATCACTCGCGATTAAACCGATGATTCCCTATGTAGATTCGCAGGACATTGTTGTTGTTGCGGCATCAGGTACAACTGGTGCCGGCCGGAGTGCAAAAATTAATTTACTGGGTAGTGAAGTGATGGGTTCGATGACATCCTATAAATTTGGTGGGGTTCATCAGCACACCCCAGAAATCGAAGAAAATACCGGCGCAAAAATTTCCTTCACTCCAATTTTGGCGCCCATGCCGCGGGGAATTCTGGCGACAGTTACTGGAAAATTGAACACAGAAATCTCCGATGTACATAAACTCTATGTTGATTTTTATAAGTCGGAAGAATTTGTTTGGGTATTGCCGCCAAATCAATTACCGAAAACTTCGTCTGTTGCAGGCTCCAATTATGTGCAAATGCAGGTGGCTATTGATGAACATACAAAACGGGTTGTTGTAACCGCGGTTATTGACAACCTAGGCAAAGGTGCGGCGTCACAAGCGGTCCAAAATGCCAACTTAATTTGTGGATTCGAAGAAACGCTTGGTTTGAAACACTCGGGGTTTAACGCATGAAATTACCAAAGGGATTTAAAAGCGGATCAATTGCAGCTGGTCTTAAAAGTACTGGCGCCTTAGATTTAACAATAATTCTAAATGAAGGTCCGGAATTTGTTGGAACAGCTGTTTTTACAACAAACAAAGTTGTAGCCGCCCCAGTAATTTGGTCAAAACAAGTAATAAAAGAGGGCCTGGTTCGGGCCGTGATCCTCAATTCAGGAGGCGCCAACGCTTGTACCGGTCCAGAGGGATTTGCGGACACACATTTAACAGCTGAACTGGTAGGGAAAAAATTCAACATTTCTTCTGGTGAGGTAGTTGTTTGTTCTACGGGGTTAATTGGGGAACGCCTTCCGATGTCCAAAATTGTAAATGGAATTAAATTAATAGAGGTAAATGAATTGGGACTAGCCGATACGGCTCAAGCAATCATGACTACCGATAGCGTTCCAAAAATTGAAAACTTCCAAGTAGCTGGTACTCATTTTGCCGGAATCGCAAAAGGTGCCGGAATGTTGGCTCCAGCAATGGCTACGATGCTTTCTGTTGTAATGACTGATGCCAAGGTTTCACTTGAGTTGGCGAGAGAAGTTTTTCAAAAAATTGTAGATGAAACTTATAATCGAATTGATTCTGATGGCTGCACATCAACTAATGACACGGTACTTTTCATGGCGTCCGGTGCGAGCGGAATTGAATTATCTAAATCGCAACTAATACAGGCACTTAAAGTGATTTGTGGCGGACTTTCAATGCAATTAGTAGCTGATGCCGAAGGTGCCTCAAAAACTGTTGCAATAAAAGTAATCAACGCTGCATCCGAAAAAGAAGCTATCGCAGTTGGTCGCGCCAATGCGCGAAACAATCTACTCAAATGCGCAATTTTTGGTGGTGACGCTAATTGGGGTCGAATTTTAGCTGCCACCGGAACAGCTGAAGCTAACTTTGATCCACAAAATATCGATGTTAAACTAAATGGAATTCAAGTTTGTAAATCTAGTTCTGCTTTTGAGGACAAATCAAAGGTAGATTTTTCGGCCAGGTTAGTTGAAATCGAAATCGATTTAAAAGCTGGGGTTAACAGTGCAACCATCTGGAGTAATGATTTAACGCATGATTATGTTCATGAGAATGCGGCCTACTCAACATGATTGTCATTAAATATGGCGGACATGCGATGACCGATTCCACGGGTGTATTCGCTGAAGTCATTCAAAACTACTTGAGCTCTGGTAAAAGTTGCGTGATTGTTCATGGCGGTGGTCCGCAAATCGACCAAGCCCTTAAGGAACATAAATTGGAAAGCGCTTTCATCGGCGGATTTCGAGTCACTACCCCAGAGATTTTTGCAGTTGTTCAACAAGTTTTGAGTGGTAACGTGTTGCGTGAACTTGTTGGGCAATTGAGATCAAGCGGAGTTCCTGCTGTTGGTATTAGCGGCCGCGATGGCGGAACCTTAAAAGCAAAGATTCTAAAAAAATTGGTTGACGGCACACCCGTTGATTTGGGTCGAGTCGGTGAAGTTTGCGAAGTAGATTTGAAACTGTTAAAAGCCTTATTAGCTGCCGGATTTACGCCAGTTGTTTCTCCGATTGCGGTAGAAATTAGCGGGGAATTGGAAATGTCACAACATGGATTAAATGTAAATGCAGATTTAGCAGCTGCGGCAATAGCAGGGGCGCTGGATTCAAGCGATTTGATCTTTATGACTGATGTGGCAGGAATTTATGTAAATTGGCCAAATCAAGATTCTTTAATCGAGAAAATATCGGCTTCGGAACTTGATGAAATAAAATCTAAATTTAAGGATGGAATGGCGCCAAAAGTAAGAGCTTGCTTGGACGCAATCGCCAAAGGTGCGAAAGCTGTTCGAATAATTGATGGCCGAAACCCCCAAGCTTTGGCCCAGGCCTTAGCAGGCAGCGGGGGAACGTTGGTTTATTCATGAAATCATTAAATTCCAGGTGGGAGGCAGTTTTTCAAAAGAACTACGCCACACCAAAAATAAATTTGGTATCAGGTAAAGGCATATCTGTATCCGATGAATTCGGCAAGAAATATTTGGATTTTATTGGCGGAATCGCAACAAATGTTCTAGGACATTCACATCCAGCAATCGTTAAGGCAGTTAGCAATCAAGTTAAAAAACTTGGCCATGTTAGTAATTTATATGCGAATCCAATCTCAATCGAATTAGCAACTAAATTAATCGAATTATCTGGCCGTTCCGACGCTAAAGTATTTTTTTGTAATTCCGGAGCCGAAGCGAATGAAGCAGCACTGAAATTATCGCGAAAAACGGGCAGGAGTAGAGTTGTTAGCACTATCGGTTCGTTCCATGGTCGAACAATGGGTGCGCTTTCAATTACTGGTCAATCAACCAAGCGAGATAATTTCAAACCAATTTTGCGAGGAGTAAAACACGTTCAATTTGGTGATGTTAAAGCGCTGAAATCTGCGGTAAATCGTAAGACCGCAATGTTGATTATCGAACCGATTCAAGGTGAGAATGGTGTCATCGTGCCACCAGCTGGCTATTTGAGAGCAGCGCGTGAAATCTGTGATGCTAACGGTGCGCTACTAGTTCTGGATTGTGTTCAAACTGGAATGGGTAGAACTGGCACATTCTTTGGTTTTGAAGATGAAGAAATTTCGCCAGATGTAATTACTTTGGCCAAAGGTTTAGGTGGAGGTTTGCCAATTGGCGCAATGATTGCGATTGGTCCGGCAGCGCATTTATTCAAGCCAGGCGATCATGGTTCAACATTTGGCGGGAATCCAATCGCAGCGGCAGCTGGATTAGCAGTAATAGCCGAAATCAAGAGAGCTAAGTTGCCATCAAATGCCTTGAAGATGTCGAAACTGCTTACAAAGCAACTTTCAAAAATATCTGGAGTCTCGGAAGTTCGGGGTAAGGGCTTACTGATTGGGATTGGTTTAACGAATCCAGTGGCTAATGAAATTTCAAATAAATTATTAGAAAAGGGCGTATTAGTCAATGCCCCAAATCCAAACACGATTCGTATTGCGCCAGCGTTGATTTTGAATTCAAGTGAGGTTGAAAAATTTGTAAAAATCTTTAATGAGGTGATGAATGGTTAAAAACGGAAATAGCGCACAAGCAAGAAAGGCAAAACTAATCACGTTAATCGAGGCCGGCTTAATTCATTCGCAATCTGATGCCGTAACGCAATTGAAAAAGAGCGGATTTAAGGTAACCCAAGCAACTGCATCCCGCGATCTCGAAGATTTAGGTGCAGTACGGGGAAGAAGCCAGACCGGAGAAATGATTTATCAGTTAAGTTCGAACGAACCATTAATAAAGACTAATCCGAACAATCTAATTCTCTCCATTGAATCCAGCGGCAATTTGGTGGTAATAAAAACACCAGCTGGTGGCGCTCAATTGTTGGCATCGAACCTAGATCATGGCGGCTCGAAATCAATCATCGGAACGATTGCTGGCGACGACACGGTTTTAGTTATCGCCAGAAAAGCCAATGGTGGCGCTGAGCTTGCGAAAGAATTGAGTTCATTGAATCAGCGGAAAAATAAAGGGAGAAAATAAGTGGCGCTTTGGGGTGGCCGATTTAGCCAAGGAACAGCTGCTGCTGCTACTGCACTTTCTCGTAGCGTTCAATTTGATTGGCGGCTAGCACCATATGATTTGCGCTCTTCACTTGCTCATCTCGCTGGATTGGAAAAAGGCGAGATAATCTCAAAAGAAGATAGCGCCAAGATAAATAAGGCGCTAAAAGAATTAGCAAATGAAGTAAATTCTGGAAAATTTCTTCCCAATGGATCCGATGAAGATGTTCATAGCGCGCTCGAGCGGGGCCTTGTTGAAAAACTGGGCGATCTTGGCGGCAAATTGCGGGCTGGTCGTTCTAGAAATGATCAAGTTGCAACAGATTTAAGGCTTTACGCAATCGATCATATTCTGGAAATTTCCAAAGCGATTATTGAATTGCAGAAAGCGCTGCTGGCAAAATCTAAAGAATATGCTGACGCACCAGCGCCAGGGTTTACCCACCTGCAGCATGCCCAACCAATCCTTTTCGGACACGAGTTAGCGAAACATATTCACGCTTTTGAACGCGATTTAGGTCGAATCAATGACTGGCTAATTCGCTCCGCAATTAGTCCGCTCGGAGCTGGAGCGCTTTCCGGCTCAGCTTTACCGTTAGATCCAGTTTTCACCGCAAATAATCTTGGTTTTGCTGCGCCATTTGGAAATAGCATCGACGCCGTCTCCGATCGTGATTTCGTAGCAGAAGCTTTATTTATGATGGCAATGGTGGGAATTCATTTATCTCGAATAGGTGAGGAGTGGACGATCTGGTCTACAACCGAATTTGGTTGGGCCAAGTTAGCTGATGAATATTCAACTGGATCTTCAATCATGCCGCAAAAGAAGAATCCAGATCTGGCCGAACTTGCCCGAGGTAAAACCGGTCGCTTGATTGGCAATTTAACTTCTGTGATGGCAATGTTAAAAGGGCTACCGTTTGCCTATAACCGTGATTTACAGGAAGACAAAGAACCACTCTTTGATTCGATAGACACATTAATGGTGGTCTTACCGGCATTAACTGGCATGGTAGCTTCGACAAATTTCGATCGAGTTAAAATGACGGCCAGCGCCGGAACTGGTTTTGCGTTAGCTACCGAAATTGCCGATTATTTAGTGAAAAAAGGAATGCCATTTTCAAAGGCGCATGAAATATCCGGAAAATGTGTGGCGCTTGCCGAAGGTAAAGGAGTTGAATTGGATCAACTGAGCGATTCCGAATTCACTTCAATTGAGCCACTATTGGATTCTGGTATTCGATCGGTGTTGACCGTTTCGGGGGCGCTCTCTGGTCGCATCACGTTTGGCGGGACTGCGCCGAAAGCTTTAGAGGCGCAATTGAAAAATTTAGAAGAGACTCTCGCGATCACGGAAATCGTTATTGATAAACACCGGAAGAAATTTTCGGAGATGATGAGCCAGTGAACAGCCATTTTCTAGCCGACCTCAAATGGCGCGGGCTAATTGCCCAAACTACAGACGAGAAGGAATTGGCCAAAGCGCTCGAAAAGCCGATCACTGCTTATATTGGTTTTGATCCAACGGCGCCATCGCTTCATGTTGGAAATCTCGTTGTCCTACTGGTGCTTCGAAGATTGCAATTGGCTGGACATACCCCGATCGCGCTGGTCGGTGGAGCAACTGGGTTAGTTGGGGACCCATCGGGTCGAAACGATGAACGCACTTTAAATGAAGAATCACTCGTCGCCGATTGGGTTGCGCGCATTCATGGACAGGTTTCTAAATTTCTAGATTTCAAGGCAAAGCCTAATGGGGCGCTGGTTGTAAATAATTTGGATTGGACCAAGAATCTCTCGGCGCTAGATTTATTAAGAGGTGTTGGAAAACATTTCAGTGTAAATCAAATGCTTGCCAAGGATTCAGTTTCATCGCGACTCGAAAACGGTGGCATTTCCTATACCGAATTTTCTTATCAAGTGCTGCAAGCGTTGGATTATCTAGAATTATTTCGTCGCAATAACTGTACCTTGCAACTCGGGGGATCCGATCAATGGGGCAATATTGTCGCTGGCCTAGACCTAATTCGAAAAGTTGACGGCGGCAGCGCCCATGCTTTAACGGTTCCGCTATTGACTAAAGCAGATGGTTCTAAATTTGGTAAAACCGCTTCCGGTTCAGTTTGGCTAGATCCTGATATGACTTCGCCTTACGCCTTTTATCAATATTGGATTCAAACGGCTGATGCTGATGTAATTAATTTCTTAAAAGTTTTCACTTTCTTAACTCAAGATGAAATCGAGCAACTGGCGAAAAGTTTGGCCGAAAACCCAGGAGCTCGCGAAGCACAGCGAGCGCTAGCCCGCGAGTTAACTACCATGGTACATTCGAAAGGCGATTGCGATCAGGCCGAACTGGCAGCAAGGGCGCTCTTTGGTCTAGGCGGTGCAACTGAATTGCAATCATTGGAAGAAAAAACGCTACTTTCAGCGTTACAACAATTGCCAAGCACCGAAGTTTCATCGCTCGATGAAATTCCAACTTGGGTGGATTTGGCAGCGGCTACCGGGGTAGTGGATTCAAAATCGGCAGCCCGCAGAATCGTAAAAGAGGGCGGGGCCTACCTCAACAATCGCAAGGTTGAAGGGGAGGATTTCAGGCCTACTAAGGGCGATTTTCTCCACGGGAAGGTAGCCCTCTTGCGCAAAGGCAAGCGTGATTTGGCTGCAGTTTGGCTCTCTGGGGTCAAATAGCTGTCCGATAGCTATCCAAGAGCCCGATCGGGTTGGTCTGGCGCCATAGGCGATTTGACCCCTCTGCCCAGTCAAACCTAGAATTACCCCTCTTGCCGCCCTCGGACGTATTAGGCCGAATGGCAAGATTCCCAAAGTTATTCGAGTGAAAACTCGCGCATTGTTCGCGTGCTTTCATTGGATTAAATTTGGTGGTTGCCCTAATAAATGAAAATTATTTTCATTTGTGAGTGCGCATCCGTACCTTGAGAACTCAACAGCGTGCCATAAAGTCAATGCCAATGAATGCATTAATTTTATTTTTAAAATTAATTTAATTAATTTTTAATTTCAAAATTGCATTCGAATCAAAGCAATATCCTTTGGTATAGACAAAAATTAACGACAGTTAGTTTGTCTTTTATAGCCAGAAAACTTTCTATGGAGAGTTTGATCCTGGCTCAGGACGAACGCTGGCGGCGTGCTTAACACATGCAAGTCGAGCGATGAAGTTACTTCGGTAATGAATTAGCGGC
>JBDKLQ010000158.1:0-16706 GCA_039795555.1 Actinomycetota bacterium | reverse complement strand
GCGAGCGTGTTGGCAAGGCTCTAAGTAATGATCTGCAATCAGCCGCTTGTTCGTTGCGACCAGCACTCCGCTTGGTTTTGGATATTGGAAATGAATATGGCGCACTTGGAGGAATTGTTTCCGGCTCTGGGCCATCAGTTGCATTCTTAGTCGCGGATGAAGATCAATCGCTTGATTTAGCAGTAGCGCTCACTTCAAGTGGGGTCGTAGGAAGCGTCATTAGAGCTCAAGGTCCGGTTCAAGGCGCTCGCGTGGTAGCCCATGATTAATTCAACTAAAGATTAATTTTGATCAAACGGAATTGAAAATTCCCGTAGTAATTTTGCAAGCTCCTCACGTTCATTTTTTGTCAAAGTTTTGATTAGCTCGCGTTCTCGATTAAGCAATTCTTCCATTGCTTTATCAACTGTGCGCATTCCAGATTTAGTCAGTGTGACAATAATTCCGCGACCATCATTTGGATCTGGATTACGCTTTATTAAATCCAATTCTTCTAAACGATCTAAGCGATTAGTAATTGTGCCGCTAGTAACCATAGTTTCTAGCATTAATTGACTTGGTGATAATTGATACGGAGCTCCGACACGGCGTAGCGCCGCCAAAACATCGAAGCCCCAATTTTCCAAATCTGCAAAAGCGTTTCGCCTTGCGATATCTAATTGACGCGAAATTCTTGAAATTCGACTAAGGATTGCAAGTGGCGAAAAATCGAGATCAGGTCGTTCTTTCTCCCACGCATTAATAATGCGGTCCACTTCATCCTTCATAAATACGAAGCCTAATTCCTTTTATTATTTGGCTCTATCGCAGTTATAAGGGAGAATATGGGTTCCGCCATTGTGTAGTGGCTAGCACATGGGCCTTTGAAGCCCAGGGTCCTGGATCGATACCAGGTGGCGGAGCCAGCAAAGCCGAAGGGAGATTGAATTGATTCAATCCGTAATCGTGCTTGCAGCGGGTGAAGGCACCCGCATGAAATCCAATATTCCTAAAGTTTTACATTCAATTGCGGGTCGATCTCTAATCGGACATGTTTTAAATTCAATTTCAAAATTAAATTCGCAAGAGTTACTTGTTGTAGTTGGCTCAGGCCGTGAATTGGTGGAGGCAGAACTTCATCAAATTGCTCCAGATGCAAAAACCGTATTCCAATCTGAACGACTCGGCACCGGGCATGCAGTTCAAATGGCGTTAGCCGAAAGTAAATCTTCGGGAACAGTTCTAGTCGTGGCTGGCGATATTCCGCTAATTTCTGCCGGCACATTAACCGAATTTGCTACGGCTCATGAAAAGGGCAATTACGCAGCATCAGTTCTGACCTCTGAAATTGATGACCCATCTGGCTATGGCCGCATTATTCGCGATGATGAGAATTTGTTGTTAAAAATTGTCGAAGAAAAAGATGCCAGTGATTCAGAAAAATATATATTTGAAATAAATTCAGGAATCTATCTTTTTGAAATGGATTTTCTTAAATCTGCAATTTCAAAGTTGAAAAAAGATAATGCTCAAGGTGAGCTTTATTTAACTGATATTATTGAAATTATTCGAAATGAATCCGGGAAAGTTGCCGCAATTTTAAATGAAGATTTTGTGGAAACTATCGGCGTAAATGATCGAGTTCAGCTCGCTGGTGCAGCGGCGATTATGCGTGATCGAATCAATGAGCGGCACATGAAAAATGGCGTAACGATTTTGGACCCGGCAACTACCTGGATTGATGACACAGTCACCATTTCAACTGATGTCACCATTTTGCCAGGTTGTTCAATAACAGGCGAGAGTGCAATCGCTGCCAATGCAATTATTGGACCCCGTACAACATTGAAAGATTGTGCAATTAATAAAGGTGCAAAAGTAATCGAATCTAACTGCACTGGAAGCGAAATTGGCGAGAATGCAACAGTTGGCCCATTTACATATTTGCGCAGCGGAACAATTTTAGGAAGCGAAACCAAAGCAGGTGCCTTCGTAGAAATTAAGAATTCTCAAATCGGAACTGGATCAAAGGTTCCGCATCTTTCATATGTAGGGGATGCATCCATTGGCCAAGAAAGCAATATTGGAGCTGCAACAATTTTTGTTAACTACGATGGAGAAAACAAACATCGAACTGAAGTAGGAAATCACGTGAAAATTGGTAGCGACACGATGCTTGTTGCGCCAGTTCAAATTGGCGATGGCGCATACACAGCCGCCGGTTCAGTAATTACTGAAAATGTTCCTGCCGGCGCCATGGGTGTCGGCCGAGCAAAACAGAGAAATGTCTTAGGGTGGGTTCTTAGAAAGCGCCCGAATAGTAAATCGGCTGCCGCTGCTAAAAAGGAAAACGGAGGAAAGTAACAATGAGTGAGCTTCGCTTATCGTCTGAAAAGAGATTGCGAGTTTTCACCGGAAGAGCATTTCCAGAATTAGCAGAAAACGTTTCAAAAGAACTTGGAATTACAGTTACACCTACCTCCGCATATGATTTTGCAAATGGCGAAATTTTCGTTCGCTTCGAAGAATCAGTTCGCGGCAGCGACGCATTCGTGATTCAAAGCCATGCCGCTCCAGTCAACAAACAAATAATGGAGCAATTGATCATGGTCGACGCGTTAAAGCGGGCCTCTGCAAAACGAATTACCGTTGTTGCTCCGTTTTATGGTTACGCCCGCCAAGATAAAAAACACCGTGGTCGCGAACCAATCTCAGCTCGCTTAATGGCGGATTTATTTAAAACTGCTGGTGCCGACCGACTAATGGTTGTCGATTTGCACACCTCGCAAATTCAAGGTTTTTTTGATGGACCGGTAGACCATTTATTTGCGCTACCACTTTTGACAAATTATGTTGGAAGTAAAGTTGATCGGAGTAAACTAACAATCGTTTCACCGGATTCTGGTCGAGTTCGCGTTGCAGAACGTTGGTCGGATTTACTGGGCGGATGTCCAATCGCGTTTATTCATAAAATGCGAGATCCAAGAATTCCAAATGAATCAACCACTGGTCGGGTAGTGGGTGATGTTAATGGCCAAACATGCGTTGTAATTGATGACATGATTGACACGGCAGGAACCATTACAAAAGCTGTTGATGCGCTATTTAATGAAGGCGCCAAAGATGTAATCATCGCGGCAACGCATGGCGTTTTTTCGGGTCCGGCTTATGACAGATTGAAAGAATCAAAGGCAAGTGAAATTGTTGTGACCGACACTTTGCCAATCCCGATGGAAAACCGTTTTGATAAGTTGACGGTACTTTCGATTGCGCCGCTATTGGCTCGAGCAATTCGAGAAGTTTTTGAAGATGGTTCGGTTACAAGCCTCTTTGACGGCCATTCGTAAGCAAAATTCCTCGATTTGGTATATCGCTACTTCTTGAGTTAGCCTTCGGTTATTCCGGCGAGGGTAAGAGATCTTCCGTGATCGACGGTTATCCCTAAAATCCGCGCCGCTACACGAAGACGCAATTTGGATACATAGGGAGTAAATAAAATGGCAGAAGTAACAATCAACGGCGCACGTCGCACCGAATTCGGTAAAGGTGCATCACGTCGTGCTCGTCGCGCTGGTCAAGTACCTGCAGTTATTTACGGCCATGGAGAGAAGCCAGCTCACATCACTTTGCCAATGCATGAGTTAACGATTGCGTTAAAGACCCCAAATATTTTGTTAGATATTGTGGTTGACGGAAAAACTGAACTAACACTTCCAAAAGCAATCGTTCGGGATGCGCTAAAGAGCACGCTTGAGCATGTTGATTTAGTAATTGTTCGTCGTGGTGAGAAAGTTGTGGTTTCAGTTCCAGTTCACACAAGTGGCGAATTCGATCGCGAAGGTATTTTGGAACACGTTAATAATACGATTGAAATTGAAACCGAAGCAACTTCGATTCCAGCATTCCTTGAATTGGACCTAACTGGAATGATGGCAGGAGATTCAAAGTTTGCGGCAGATGTTAAATTGCCAGCAGGTGTAACACTTGCTTGTGATCCAAAACTTACCGTTGCCCACCTTTCAATTCGAAGTGCAGTAGTTGAAGAGACTCCGGTAGCGGCAGCACCGGCTGAAGGTGAAGCTGCTGCAGCACCTGCTGAAGGTGAAGCTGCAGAGAAGAAAGAGTAATTTTCTCTGGTCTGGCTTGTTGTTGGCTTAGGTAATCCCGGCGAACAATATTCAAATACCCGACATAACATCGGGCATCTAGTCGTCGATGAACTTGCTAAACAAAATCAAGTTAAATGGACTGCGTCCAAATCTCGGGCAGATGTTGCGGCTTACAAATTAGGTCTTGGTTTAGATGCACCTGGAATTGTTCTAGCCAAATCGCATTCATATATGAATGAAAGTGGCGGACCCGTAAAAGCGCTCGCAAATTTCTACAAAGTAGATCTAGATAATGTAATAGTGATTCACGATGAATTAGATATTCCATTTGCCGCAATTAGAACCAAATTAGGTGGCGGCGACAATGGACATAATGGATTAAAGAGCTTGACTAGCGCTTTTAATGGCCCTAATTATTTTCGAGTTCGGATGGGTATTGGTAGACCGAATGGCGACCAAGATCCAGCAGATTTTGTACTTAAAAATTTTTCCAGCACCGAAAAGAAAGAGCTTCCAGATTTAATTTCGCGCGGGGCCGAAGTAGTCGAATATTTGGTAAGTAACGGTTTGGAAAAAACCCAAGCGAAATTTAATAGTTAATCAACCGGTATTTCGCAAGCCGGCAGCAACGCCATTAATAGTCAAAAGTAGCGCTCTGCGAAGAAGTTGATTCTCTTCACTAGCAACACGAACTCTCGAGAGTAGCGTCACTTGCAGCATATGTAGCGGTGCCAAATACGCATCACGAATTGCAAGTGTTCTAGCGAGCAATGGTTGATCACCCAAGATTGATTCTTTCTCAGTTAGTAACAACAACTCTGATTTGGTTAATTCAAATTCCGCGCGAATGGTGTCGAAAAAGTGCTGAAGCTTATCTGGAACTAGCGCCTGTACGTATTTTTCTGCGACTTGCAAATCAGTTTTGGCGACCGTCATCTCTACGTTAGAAATAAAAGTGCGGAAGAAATGCCAATCGCGTAACATCTGTTTTAAAACCGGAGTTTTTCCAGATTCGCGCGCTTGCTTTAATCCGCTACCTAGTCCATACCAACCAGGAACAATTTGCCGAGATTGGGTCCAGCCAAATACCCAAGGAATCGCACGTAAACTTTCAATACCATCGGAATAATCTGGACGTCGTGATGGACGCGATCCGAGAAATAAATCACCGAGTTGTTCGACGGGAGTAGAGGCATAGAAATATGCTGGGAGATCAGGGTGGCTAACTAGAGCACGATATTGAGCAAAAGATGTGTCACTAATTAAATTCATACATTCATCCCAATTATCTAAATCAACTGGACTTTGACGCGGTTTCCGATTTAAAACTGTTGCTTCAAGAGCCGCCGCAAGAGTTAATTGCAAATTTTCCTTTGCTAACGAAGGTAGTGAATATTTATCACTAATTACTTCACCTTGTTCGGTCATCTTGATTCGACCATTCAAAGTTCCCCAAGGCAGAGCAATTAGTGCGTCGTAAGTTGGACCACCACCGCGACCAACTGAGCCACCGCGACCATGGAATATTTGTAACTGGACGCCATGCTTTTGGGCGACTTCGCGAAGTGTTCTTTGGGCCCGGTGAATTTCCCATTGACTGGTAACAATTCCAGCGTCCTTATTTGAATCGGAATACCCCAACATAATTTCTTGCAGATTTCCGCGAAGTGACACCAATTTTCGATATTCTGAATTTGATAACAACGTATCCAAAATTTCGCCAGCAGATCTGAGTTCAGCAATTGTTTCCAACAAAGGAGCAAAACCAATTTGGGCTTCGTTATTATTTAAATTTATCAATCCGGCTTCTTTTGCGAGGTAAACGGCAGCTAATAAATCAGATGGGGTTTTAGTCATTGAAATTATGTAAGTCTCAATGACTTCAGGTCCAAACCTTTCAATCAAATCTTTAATGGCAAAAAAGGTGTTGAATGTTTTTTCGGCATCTTTTGAAAGTTTAATTTTTCCATTTGTTGGTTTAGTTAGATGTGAGGCTAAAAGATCAAATTTCTGATTTTCCGGAAGTTCCAAATAATCATCCGTAAGGTTAAATTCAGCTAGCGCTTCATGATGCTTTTTTGAATGTTCTCTGACATCCATAGTTGCGTGGGTCAGGCCAAATGCAGCAACAGTTCGGATGGTTCGCTCAAGCAAGCCTTTAGCAATTAACTCGCCACCATTCTGATACAAAGAATCCCGCATTAAATTTAAGTCATTTAATAACTCTTCGGTATTTTTATAATCGCGCAACGGTTTGTGTTTTTCGTTATTTGCATGCCGAATTCGCGTCAAATTCAATCGATGTGCAATCGCAGTTGCTTTTAATCGGTAGGGCTCGAGGGCATTAATCCGCCGGTAGCGCTCTTCAATTTCAGGAAGATTCTTAAGGTCTTGAATAACTGAATTTTCTAGCTCGCGAGATACGCCCTTAATCCGAGTTGAAATTGAGAGCATCTGACGTAATTCAGTCATTGCTTCAGTGGTAGCTCGGATTGCATGGCCCACTTGTATGACAACAATTTCAGTTGTTAGTTCTGGCGTGACATTTGGATTTCCATCGCGATCGCCACCAATCCAGGTTCCAAAACTAAGTGGCCTACTGGATGGTTCAATTTCGATACCTAATTTGCGAATTTCGGTCGCAAATTCATCAAGGACATCTGGGACAGTAAACCGAAACAAGTCGTCTAAATAATAAAGCGCATTTACTGCCTCATCAGTGACAAGTGGTCGCTCTACTCGCAATTCATCAGTCTGCCAAAGTAGATCAATTGATTCGCTAAGGCGCGCATTTCGAATTGAATTTGTTGGTTGATCTAATAGCGTGGCAATTTTATCTAGTTTGCTAAGAATTGAACGCCTGGCAGCTTCCGTGGGATGCGCAGTAAATACGGGTCTAATTGAAAAATCTTTCAACCACGATGCTAATTCTTCTTTTGAAATCTGCTCATTTGAAATTTTTTCAACGGCCTGCGCGATCCAACTACCTTTTCCGGCTCTTTGTTTATCCAAAACTCTAGATCGATGAACTTGTTCTGCGATATTTGCTAAGTAGAAATAAATGCTAAATGCTCGCACTAATTGCACTGATTGCTCTACCGAGATTCGTTGAAGCTCAACTTCGCCATTCCCTTCGCGGACTGCTTTACGCACCTTTTCAACTAAATCCAACAGACTCGATCCTTCTTGTCGGACTAAAGATTGGCCAAGCAAATCACCGAGCGCACGGACGTCAGTGCGAAGTTCCAAATCATCATCGAACTTGGTTAATTGGCTCTCGGCGCTCATTGGCTAATCATCGCATTACTATTGCGCTTCGCGAGCCCCCTCCCTTTTCGGGAATGGGGCTAAGTGGCGTTTAACAGCAAAGGAGGCAAATTTGTTTTCATTATTTGAGATGCAATTTGGTGCACAAATTTCAAGTAAAAATTCAATTGTTGCCCCTGTTGCTGCCAATCCATTTGTGATTGCAACAATTGCAAAAAAGCAATCAGTTTTAGTAGTAACGCCAAATGCCAGAATTGCAGATAAACTAATTAAAGAGTTGGCAGCTTTCAATTTAAAAATCTTGAATTTTCCGGCCTGGGAAACTTTGCCTCATGAAAAATTGAAACCAAGCAGTGAAACTATTGCCAAACGAATTAGTACACTAAATGAATTACGATCAAATGAAAAAGTTGTGGTGATTGCACCGGTCCGGTCAGCAATTCATGAATTTTCTAAAGACCTTGCCGCAACTGAGCCACTTAGCGTTGCACCTGGACGAAAACTCGAAATTTCAGATTTTGCAAAAAAATTAGTCAATCTTTCTTATGAACGGACAGATTTAGTTGAAAGTCGTGGCGATTTCGCAATTCGCGGTGGAATTATTGATCTATTCCCGCCACAACTTGAACACCCAATTCGCATTGACATGTTTGACGATGAAATTGAATCGATTCATACCTTTGCCATTACCGATCAGCGTTCGATTGAAGGAGTAACAGATTTAATTGAAATCTTGCCATGCAAAGAGCTTCCAACAGATCAAAATGGTCAATTAATTGTTGAGCGGCTCCCAAAAAATTCAAAAACTATTTTTATTGAGCGAGACCGCTGCGCTAGCCGGGTAGCAGAATTGCTTTCAACAGATGAAGAATTTAGAAATGCTGCCTGGTCAAATGCGTCAATCGGAGCCGATGCGCCAAATGAAGTCGTTGTGAGCGAATATTTAGAATTTAAAGAAATTGAAAAGCGCTCTCATGACGTATTGAATTTAAAGCCATACGGAAACGACTTATCCGAGGATCTATTTTTAGAAATAGATCCTGCGCCCGTATTCAATGGAAAATTAGAAGAATTGACTAAGTTTTTATTGAATAAAAAAACATTCTTTGTCGCGAACACAACAGGAACTTTCGAGCGTTATCGAAATATGTTTCGCGATCTTGAAATAGAAATTCCGATGGAACTACTTCCAATTGAAAATGGTTTTTCAAGCAGCGGTTTAACTTTCATCACTGAAAGTGATTTCATCGGAAGTTCAACGTCTAATTCCGAAAAGTTACCTTCGAAACGTAAGAAACGGATTGATCCACTTGAGCTAAAGCCGGGTGATTATGTAGTTCACGAGCAACACGGAATCGGCACATATGTCGAGTTGCTGAAAAGAAAGGTAGCGGGGATCGAACGCGAATATCTGGTCATCGAATATGCGCTAGCAAAGCGGGGCCAACCAGGCGACCGCATTTATGTACCGACCGATTCGCTAGACCTAATCAGTAAATATATAGGCGGCGAGCGACCAGCTATTAATCGAATTGGTAGCGGAGAGTGGAGTAAAGCAAAATCTCGGGCTCGGAAAGCGGTAAAACAAATAGCCGGCGAACTCATTCGACTTTACGCAGCAAGAAAAAGTGAACCAGGGTTTGCGTTTTCGCCAGACACAACCTGGCAAAAAGAATTAGAAGCCAGTTTTCCGTTTGTGGAAACAGACGATCAATTGAGCACAATCGAAGATGTAAAACGCGACATGGAAGATTCATTTCCAATGGATCGGTTGGTCTGTGGTGATGTGGGGTATGGGAAAACTGAAATTGCAATTCGAGCCGCTTTCAAAGCAACACAGGATGGCAAACAGGTAGCAGTTTTAGTGCCAACAACTTTATTAGTTCAACAGCACCTAAAAACATTCAGCCAAAGATATGCAAACTTTCCAATAAAAGTAGCTGGTTTATCAAGATTTAATACCATAAAAGAGCGCAAAGAAATATTAAAAGAACTTGAAACTGGTTCGATTGATGTATTAATTGGAACGCACAGAATACTTTCACAAGATGTTAAATTCCGCGATCTTGGTTTAGTGATTATTGATGAAGAGCAGCGATTTGGTGTTGAGCAAAAGGAAGAGCTTAAAAAATTGAGAGTTCGAGTGGATGTTCTAGCAATGTCTGCTACGCCCATTCCAAGAACCCTAGAAATGGCAATTACTGGTATTAGAGAAATGTCTACTATTTCTACCCCGCCAGAAGAGCGACATCCCGTACTAACTTATGTTGGGCCAAGCGATCCAAATCAAATAAAAGCAGCAATTCATCGTGAGTTAATGCGTGATGGACAAATTTTCTATATCCATAATCGCGTGGAATCCATCGATCGCGCAGCGCTGAAGTTACAAGAGATAATTCCGGAAGCCAGAATCAGAGTTGCGCATGGTCAAATGTCCGAAAGCGCACTAGAAGATGTAATTATAGATTTTTGGAATAGAAAATTTGATGTCTTAGTTTGTACGACAATTATTGAAAGTGGACTTGATATTTCAAATGCCAATACCTTAATTGTGGAGCGTGCTGATTTGTTTGGTTTATCTCAATTACACCAAATTAGAGGTCGAGTGGGGCGCAGCAAGGAACGTGGCTATGCCTATTTTCTATATGACGCTGATAAACCTTTAAGCGAAATTGCAATCGAAAGACTAAATACAATCGCTTCAAATACCGAACTTGGATCCGGTATGCAGGTGGCGCTTAAGGACTTAGAGATTCGAGGCGCCGGGAATTTACTCGGCGGAGAGCAATCTGGCCATATTGCAGAGGTTGGTTTTGACCTGTACATGCGAATGGTTGGTGAGGCAGTTGCTGAATTTAAGAGCGGAATCGTTCAGGGCGAAGCTCAAGATAAAGATTGCAGAATTGAATTAGCGGTAAATGCGCACTTACCAGAAACTTATATTGAATCCGAACGATTGCGATTAGATATCTATCGACGTTTGGCAGATATCAAGAATGAGAACGAAATTGGTGAATTTAGCGCTGAACTAACGGATCGATTTGGCCCAATCCCAGAACCGGTAAAACTTTTATTGCAGATTGCAAAATTGAGATACCGAGCAAAGAAACTTGGATTAAATGAAATTCTAATGCAGGGCAATAAACTTCGGATTTCGCCAGTGAAATTACCAGAGTCGAAAGTAATAAAACTTGATCGCCTTTATCCGCGTTCGATTTATAAGTCAGCTTCCAATGTGGCTCTAGTCGCATTTCCGCAAGACTTCAGTAGAATTTTGGGAGAAACCACCGATTTAGTGGATACTTCGTTAATTGAGTGGGTTACGAAAATCATGGACGAATTAATCGAAGGTTAGAGGTAAACCGTGAAAAAGATTTTGGCTATCGGATTTCTGTTGATTGCACTCACGGGATGTGGCCAAAGTGGAATAGCTGCAACAATTGGCAAGACTGAAATTACTCAAACTGAAATTCAAAAAAGTATCAACGAAATTCTGGCAGAACGCGCCAAATTAGACACAAATGGTTTGCAGTTGTTGTCGGGTGAAGAATTAAATCGAAATGTACTCAGATTCAACCTAATTTCTGAAGTATTTTTGCAAATTGGCAAAACACAAGGTTTTAATGTTTCAAAGGGTCAAATTGATTCGATGAAAATAGATCTAATTTCCCAAATCGGCGGAAATGAAAATCTCCCTAGTGCACTTGTGAATGCAAATATCGCACCAAGAGACTTCGATAAATATATTCGAACCTTAATAATTTCAGATGCGCTGAGCCAAGCTGTTGCTAAATCAAAAATAGGTGATCCAGGAACCGTGGTTCAGCAACTAGTTGAAGATCATATAAAGAGCGTTGGATTAGAAATTAATCCTCGCTTTGGAACATGGGATTATCAATCTGGTGATTTAACATCATTTGATCCTGCCGGTTCTGCATTAGTCAAATGAGTTCGGAACTTATTCGCCTCAAAGAGGTAATGGATAAGTTACGTTCACCTGGCGGTTGCCCTTGGGATGCAGAACAAACGCATGAATCGCTTCTAAAGTTTTTGCTCGAAGAATCTTATGAATTTGTTGATTCCGTCGATGTAAAAGATCGAAATGCAATGCGCGAAGAATTAGGTGACGTTTTACTACAAGTTTATTTTCATGCTCGAATTGCTGAGGAACATACCTCAGACCCCTTCACAATAGAAGACATTGCAAAAGGAATAACTGACAAGTTAATTCGCCGCCATCCACATGTATTCGGTGATCAAAAAGTTAGTGGCGTATCGGAAGTTGTGGAAAATTGGGAGCAATTAAAAGCCCGCGAAAAAGCCCGCAATTCTGCGGTTGATGGCGTTGCTCTCTCACAACCAGCACTTCCGCTAGTGACTAAATTAATTTATCGTGCAGAAAAAATTGGAATTAATTTAGATTTGCCGGCAACTGATTCAAAAAACGAAACGGATATTGTTGATGAATTAGTCGCAGCGATTAATGCGGCAGTAAAAAATGGTATTGACCCGGAAGATGCATTGAGAATGCGGGCTCGCGCAATTGCCGATGAAATAAAATCGAAAGAAGCAAGGTAAGATTTACCCATAACCAATGAGGAGACTTGAGTGGCGATAATTGAGGCACTTGGCGCAAGAGAAATTTTAGATTCACGCGGAAATCCAACTGTTGAAGTTGAAATTGCATTAGAAGATGGGACTGCTGCTCGCGCTGCGGTGCCAAGCGGTGCTTCAACCGGTGCTTTCGAAGCAGTAGAACTTCGCGATGGTGGAAATCGTTACCTAGGAAAAGGCGTTGAGAAAGCCGTCAAATTTGTTAATGAAAATATTGCTCCAGAAATTATTGGTTTAGATGCTCAAGATCAACGCTTGATTGATGAAGCAATGATTGAACTCGATGGCACAAAAAACAAAGCAAAACTTGGTGCAAATGCAATTCTTGGTGTTTCGCTTGCGGTAGCAAAAGCATCGGCAGAACATGCCGATCTCTCACTCTTCAAATATGTCGGCGGCAATAATGCGCATATCTTGCCGGTGCCAATGATGAATATTCTTAACGGCGGCGCACATGCTGATACCAATGTTGATATTCAAGAATTTATGGTGGCGCCAATCGGTGCTCCAACATTTAAAGAATCTTTGCGCTGGGGCGCCGAGATTTATCACTCGCTTAAATCAGTCCTAAAAAAGCGCGGTTTAGCTACCAGCATTGGTGATGAGGGTGGATTTGCTCCGAACTTAGATAGTAATCGCGCCGCATTAGATTTGATTTTAGAGGCAATCAATGGCGCAGGTTTTAAACCTGGCAAAGATGTCGCACTTGCTATGGATGTTGCGGCAACTGAATTTCATGAAAATGGTAAATATTCATTTGAAGGCACACAACGTAGCGCTTCTGAAATGATTTCATATTATTCAGAACTAGTTAATTCTTATCCTTTAGTTTCAATCGAAGATCCGTTAGACGAAGATGATTGGGCTGGTTGGACTGAAATGACTTCATCACTGGGTTCAAAAGTTCAATTAGTTGGTGATGATTTATTCGTAACTAACCCTGAGCGGTTAGCAAAAGGAATTGCTGCCGGTACTGCAAATGCACTTTTAGTAAAAGTAAATCAAATTGGAACCTTAACTGAAACTTTGGATGCGGTTGAAATGGCACATCGTGCCGGATATCGCAGCATGATGAGTCATCGATCGGGCGAAACCGAAGATACAACGATTGCAGATCTAGCGGTGGCTACAAATTGTGGCCAAATTAAAACTGGCGCTCCGGCACGGAGCGAACGTGTTGCAAAATACAATCAACTACTTCGGATCGAAGAAGAATTAGCTGATGGCGCACGTTATGCAGGACGCAGCGCATTTCCACGTTTTAAGGGTTAATGCGTAAATCGCGAAAAAATTATCGAAAGCGCGGAAATTTTCGCGTTTTCGCCGTAATACTTTTGGCGTTTGCGGTTGTTTATTCCTTGGCAGGCCCAACTCAGCATTATTTTTCACAGCGTGCTCAAATAAACCAATTGCAATCAGAAGTTAATTCAAATCAAAAAGAATTGGAAGATGCTCGCCGTGAATTGTCACAGTGGCAAGATCCTGAATACGTGAAATCTCAAGCTAGAAACCGGCTTCATTTTGTAATGCCTGGAGAACGAAAATACATAATTACTGGCACTGAAAATCTTGACGACAGTCCAGACTCTTTGAAGATAACCCAAGGTGCAACCAGAGGTGTGCCTTGGTATACGAGATTAATTTCATCAATTACAGAGACTTCGAAATGAGTCGCGAAGTTTCGCAATCAGATCTAGATTGCATTGAAAATCAATTACAACGCGCACCACGGGATGTTCATGCTGTTGCTTATAGGTGTCCATGTGGAAAACCAGCCGTGATTGAAACGCCACCTCGACTACAAGATGGAACTCCATTTCCAACTTTTTACTATGCAACTTGTCCACGCTTAACTGCCGCTATTTCAACCTTAGAGACAACCGGATTAATGTCTGACATGAATAATCGAATCGCGACTGATCCAGAATTATCTGGCAAATATTTTGCAGCTCATGAGGACTATTTAGCTGCCCGCGCTGCCGTTGCGAATGATGTGCCGGAAGTTGAAGGAATATCAGCAGGTGGCATGCCCGATCGAGTTAAATGTTTGCATTCACTAATCGCGCATTCACTTGCCGCGGGACCGGATGTAAATCCACTAGGTGATGAAGCGTTAGATAAATTACCAAAGTGGTGGCTTGATAATCCATGCGCGTAGCAACTATTGATTGCGGAACAGCTTCGATTCGTTTACTGATTGCCGATTTTGAAAGCGGTAATCTACGTGAAGTTTTTCGCGATTTGGAAATCGTTAAATTAGGTGCCGGCGTTGATAGAAACAAGGCTTTTGACCCAGCTGCAATTAGTCGCACATTAAAAGTAGTTGAACGTTTTTCAAATGAAATCGCAAAACGTGGAGTACAAAAGATTCGGTTTTGTGCCACGAGCGCCACGCGGGATGCGCAAAATCGAGACGAATTTATCAATGGTGTTTCGCAACGACTGGGAGTAGCGCCCGAAGTCATCCCGGGCACCGAAGAAGCAGCTCTCTCGTTCTTAGGGGCAACTTTTTCATTACCAAGAAAGATTGCACCATATTTAGTAGTTGATATTGGTGGGGGTTCAACCGAATTTGTCTTTGGAACCGAAGATGTGGAATCGGCAAAAAGTGTAAACATTGGTTGCGTTCGGATGACAGAGCGCCACTTCAAAAACGATCCGCCAACAAAAAGTGAAATTGAAAATGCTCGAATAGATATTAAAGCTGCCATTGATTCGGCAGCACGAGAGGTACCCATAACTAAAGCAACCTCCTTAATCGCAGTTGCTGGAACGGCGACAACTGTGGCTGCTGCCGCGCTAGATTTGTCAGAATATGATCGGTACGCAATTCATCTGAGCCGGATTCCGACGGAAAAAGTTCACGAAATATCAGAAAAGTTTCTAACAATGAATCGGGAAGAACGATTGGGGCTTGGTTACATGCACCCCGGGCGAGTCGATGTGATTGCAGCAGGATCATTGGTTCTTTCTGAAATTTTGAAGGCAACTGGCGCAGCGGAATTCATTGCTTCGGAATCTGATATTTTGGATGGAATGGCTTACAAACTTGCTTCCAATTGATCAAAAAATTATAAAATGTAAGAAATGTCCGAGATTAGTTTCTTGGCGTCAAGAAGTTGCAATCACAAAACGTAAGGCGTATCAAGACGAGAAATA
Organism: Actinomycetota bacterium; assembly: GCA_039795555.1. GTDB lineage: Bacteria > Actinomycetota > Actinomycetes > Nanopelagicales > Nanopelagicaceae > ZLKRG08. Next base: position 1,578 of record JBDKLQ010000158.1, on the reverse strand, counting down.
TTGGGGAAAGCCGGTTCCAAGTTTTGGTGCTGAAAAACCAAAACTGTTTATTTTGGGTTTGGCACCAGGAGCGCATGGCGCCAATCGAACCGGGCGAATCTTTACGGGTGATTCTTCGGGCGACTGGCTTTACGAATCACTTCATCGAATTGGAATTGCCAAAATTCCAACAAGTAAATCAATTAATGATGGCCAAAAATTAACTGGCACTCGAATTGGTTGCGCAGTTAGATGCGTACCACCTGAAAACAAACCAACTATCGAAGAGCGGGATAATTGTGCGCCATTTTTGCGAACTGAATTAATTTCAATTCTGCCATACACGAGGGCATTTGTGGCTCTGGGAAAATTTGCCTGGGATAGTTTGATTCGAGAGTTAATGGCTATCGGCCATAACATTCCAAAATGCAAATTTGGTCACGGAATAGAAATTAATTATGTACATGAGGGAATCAAGTATTTGATTATTGGCTCCTATCACCCAAGCCAACAGAACACTTTTACTGGGAAATTAACGAAGAGCGGATTGGACGAAGTACTCAAAAAGGGCGGTAGATTTGCCCAGTTAATTTGACGCCCCGGTAGCCCAATGGCAGAGGCAGAGGACTTAAAATCCTTCCAGTGTGGGTTCGACCCCCACCCGGGGCACGGGAATTACTCGTCGCTCTAACTTGTTTAATACATTAAAGGCGCCCAAACGGGGCGCTACAAGGAGAGTGAAATGGAAAGTAGCAATCCAATTCTGAATCGTTATGGCCGCGGCTATGCGTCTATGGAAACCGGATCAGATCAAGATCTGGAACAGCTTTATAACGCGCCAGCGGCGTCATCGATTAGAACTGGTCGTTTAACAATCGACGATGTTGTTACACGAACTGCACTTCTTTTTGGTTTATTAGTAATTAGCGGTGGCGTAGCTTGGACTTTGGATTTTGGCCAAGGCTCATTAATGATTAGCTTATTTGCCGCGCTCGGACTTTCACTAGTAATTGCTTTCTCTAGAAAAGTTCGCCCAGCACTTGTAATTGCTTATGCAGTTCTTGAGGGTGTTGTTCTAGGCACGCTAAGTAATTTCTATAACCAGGCATATCCAGGAATTGTGGTTCAAGCTGTAATTGCATCTCTTGCAGCTTTTGCTGGAATTTTATTTGCATATTCAACTGGTCGAATTAGATTTAGCGCTCGCGCCACTCGAATTGCGATGGGTGCCTTGATTGGTTATTTAGTGCTCGGAATTGTTTCGCTATTTATGGGCGGTTCAATTTATAACAGCGCATTTGGTCCGTTGATTGCAATCTTTGGAGTTGGTCTAGCAAGTTTCTTTTTAGCTCTTGATTTTGACCAAATCAATAAAGCTGTTGCAGCAGGTGTGCCGCAAGAGGAGTCATGGCGACTTGGCTTTGGTTTGATGGTCTCACTTGTTTGGTTGTATTTAGAAGTTTTACGACTTCTTTCTCTACTTCGAAACGATCGTTGATCTAGTTTCTGGCAGCCGCCACGCAAGTAATATCAAGATTGAAAATATTGCGAGCGTGGCGGCATATGCCGTCCTAAAGTCATAAATATCGGCAAGCCATC
>JBDKLQ010000157.1:0-4195 GCA_039795555.1 Actinomycetota bacterium | reverse complement strand
TACTTCGAAACGATCGTTGATCTAGTTTCTGGCAGCCGCCACGCAAGTAATATCAAGATTGAAAATATTGCGAGCGTGGCGGCATATGCCGTCCTAAAGTCATAAATATCGGCAAGCCATCCGACAACCAATGGCCCAGCAATCATTCCGGCATCACCAGCCATTTGGAATGCACCGACTACTCGACCAATTTTCCCTTTAACAACATCGCCAACAATCGCGGCAGGTGTTGCTGATAAGTACGCACCGCCTATCCCTAGAAAAGCCATCGCCAATAAATACATCCATTCGTGCGTGGAAAATGCCAAAGTAGCAATTCCAAGACTCACAATTACCGTTCCGATATACAGCGCAGATTTTCGACCCTTTGTGTCCGAGTGTTGACCAGCTCTGATTACTAAAAGCGTTTGGAGTAAAGCGGCAAGACCAAATCCATATCCCACCACCGCATTGGTTCCCTTTAGTTCTTCAATTACAAATAGTGGCGTGATGGAATTTCGTAACCCAAAAAGCACCCATGTAATCAAGAAAGTTGAGATCAGTGCAATCCGATACGCCGGAATCTTTAGCGCATCTAAGGCAGAGAAGCTTGCCTCATCGGGGTTGTTCGCCGGATCAAGATGAGTAGCAGTCAAAAAGAAAAACGCAATCATCCCAGCGGTAAAGAGCGTTGCTGCGTAAACAAGAAACGGTGCTCGCAAAGAAATACTCATCAGCAATCCACCAAATGCTGGTCCAGTGATGCCTCCAAGTAGAAAAGTACTGTTGTAAATAGATTGAACTTGCGCACGTTTAGCGTCATCGACGGAGCGCAAAATTACCGAATTAGCAGAGACTGAAAACATTGACGAGCCGAGTCCGCCAGCGGTTCGGAATATCAACATCTGAAGATAATTTTGTGAAAATGCTAAAAGCAACGTAAAAATCGAAACCAGTGTGACACCAACCGCAAAGACCATTCTTTCACCGAATCGATCAATCAATCTTCCTGAGATTAATCCGGAGAAAAAACGCATTGCCGCGAATGCGGAGACAATCAATCCAACTGCCGCATTGCTAACGCCAAAAGAACGCGCAAAAATCGGAATTGCCGGAACTACTAATCCAAAACCCATGGCAACGAAAAACCCCGCGAAGATCGTAATTCGAACTTCGCGAGGTAATTCGCGTAACTCTTTTAGCCTAACGTTTCGCCTGCCGCCTCTTCGCGTGCTTTTGAATAATCACCGTGGGTACGTAATGGAACTTCTTTGAGCATTAGCGCAAGCGCAAAGCCAAGCGCCGTAACTGGTGCGGCAGTATAGAAAACAAAGTGGAAAGCTTTTACGAAACTTTCCAAAATTGTAGTTTGAACTTCAGGTGGCAATTTCTTAATCAGTGCTGTGTTGTTCGTGATGGAAGCTTCGCCACCACCTTTTAAGCCACTAGCCGCTAAATAATGAGCTAAACGATTTGTGAGAATCGCACCAAAAAATGCAGTACCAAAGACCGAGCCGAGTGATCGAAAGAAGGTATTTGAACTTGTCGCAACGCCCATGTCACTTAATTCAACTGAGTTTTGTAGCGCAATCACAATGGTTTGCATTGAAAGTCCTAGCCCCATACCCACAATTACGGCATATATGGAAATCTGCCAATAAGGAGTATCGATTTCTAATCTAGTCATCGCTAATATTCCAATTGTCATTAAGAAAGTTCCAATAATTGGAAAGCGCTTGTAATGGCCATGTTTTGAAATCATTTTGCCACTAAAAATTGAAGTGGTGACAATTCCAAGCATTAATGGAATCAATTTCAATCCCGCATCAGATGCGCTATATCCCTTAACTACCTGCATATAAAGTGGCAACATCACGATTGCGCCAAACATCCCGGCACCAATTACGGCTCCAAGAATTGAAGTCAAACTAAAAGTGTGATTCTTAAATAGCCGGAGCGGCAAAATTGGTTCTGAAGCTCTGGTTTCTTGCCAGAGGAAAAGTCCCGTTAAAGCTAGTCCAAGCACCAAGTAAATAACGGTACGAGAATCGGTCCAACCATTTTGTGGTCCATAAACAGAAACTGTTAACAAAATTGAAGTCACACCGGTTACCATAAATAAAGCACCCAGATAATCTATTTTGTGATCACGCTTTTGGAATGGAATATGAAGCACTAAAGATGTCACCACTAGTGAAAGAATTCCGAACGGTATGTTTATATAAAAAATCCAGCGCCAACCCGTGATTCCCAGGATTTGGTTGTGATCGGAAAAATATCCGCCAAGCAACGGGCCGGCAACGGATGAAAGTCCCCAAACAGCACCAAAATATCCTTGGTAGCGACCACGTTCGCGGGGCGGAATTATGTCGCCAATAATTACGAAAGTTAGCGCCATTAAACCGCCTGCGCCAAGACCTTGAACTGCGCGAGTTGCAATCAGTTGCGTCATATTTTGCGCAGCACCAGCAAGTGCGGAACCAATTAAAAATGTAACAATCGCGAATTGAAATACTGGTCGGCGACCATATAGATCAGAAATTTTTCCATATAGTGGCGTTGAAGCAGTCGAAGTTAATAAATAAGCAGTAACCACCCAGGTGTAATGGTTGAGCCCATTGAATTCTTCGACGATATTTTTTAGCGCAGTTGAAACAATAGTTTGATCAAGTGCTGCTAATAGGAGTCCGGTCATTAGACCGCCCATAATGACGAGAATTTCTTTATGGGTATGTTCTTTGCTTTGGATTTTAGACATAAAGAGAAGATTACTCTTTAATGAAAATTTAAGCGAAAGGTTGAGCTTCTAGGATTGCAACTTTAAATATTTTTCCATTTGGTGCGGTGTATGACACAGTCTCGCCAACTTTTGCACCCATTACAGCAGAACCAAGTGGCGATTTTTCTGAGTAAACATCTAAATCTCCGGAAGAAATCTCTCTTGAGCCAAGTAGAAATTTCATTTCATCACCAGCCATATCTATTGTGATGACCATTCCTGGTCCAACAACTCCTGATTCACCAACTGGTGGCACACCAATATGTGCATGCTCCAACATGTGTTTCAATTGTTTAATTCGAGCTTCGTTTTTACCTTGCTCTTCGCGCGCAGCGTGGTAGCCACCATTTTCTTTTAAATCACCTTCAGCACGTGCCGCTTCAATTTTCTTAACAATCTCAGCTCGAATTGGACCTTCTAATTGTTCGAGTTCGTTGCGCAAGCGATCAGCCGCTTCTTGCGTTAGCCAGGTTTGCGTCATAAGAAGAGAAGTTTAACTGGTGCAGCGAACAACCTTGGCAAAGGCTGCAGTAGAACGAGTTGGAATTGTTACGGAGATTAAACGCTCGCCGGGTTCAATCTTCCGTTGGATTTCCCCCACAACAAAGTGGTTCAAATCGGTACCAGTTAAAGTACAAGTAAAAACTTTTGAATCATCTTTTCTGGTTACTTGAAATTTCAATTCAATTTCTTTTGCAGAGGTCGCGTTATAAGAAATTACTTGAGTTTTAATTTCTGGAGTGGCATGGAATACAGCCGCCCAAAGCAACCAACCAATTCCAAGGATTGATACCAAAATCGCAATCGGCCAGGTGTGATTTCGACTTTGGCCATAGCGATCGGCTAAATCAAGATGCGACATTGGAGTATCCTCGCACTTAAAGCTCAAAGGAGCCAAAATGTCTAAATCATTCGACATGGGAATTGCTGGTTCAATCACAGTTTCAATCCTGTGCATTTCAGTGGCAATTTTACTGCGCAGCTTTTATAAGCGATACACCAGAGTCCAAAATAAAAAAGATAATCAAGAATAAGTGAAATCAGCACGAACTTTTTTTGTAACCGCACTTTTGGTAGCAATTTTTTTATCTCTGGCAAATTGGCAGTGGAATCGTGCTTCGGAATTAAAGAAACCAATCAAGCTTGATAATCAAATTTATAAATTAGAAGAGATTGCACGCGCCGGCGAAGCTGTTGAAGATTCTTCAATTCACAAATTGGTTGAAATAAAAGGAAAATATTTATTAACTCGAACCGCACAATTTACGAATCCTGGAAAGATTTGGGATGTTTCTTTGATGGCCATTGATTCGGGTGGAGCAGTATTGGTTGTTAGAGGCGTAACAGGAACCAATAACCGCGAAGTGGATGAGGCAACTGTTATTGGGCGTTATTTTCCACCTCAAGGAGTTGATACCCGAGTAAATTCCAAAGATA
>JBDKLQ010000156.1:0-11370 GCA_039795555.1 Actinomycetota bacterium | reverse complement strand
GATGACATTTGCTATGCAACGCAAAATCGTCAAGAAGCAATTAAATTAATTGCGCCGATGTCTGATTTAGTTTTGGTAGTAGGTTCGACTAACTCTTCAAATTCGGTCCGACTCGTAGAAGTTTCCAAAGAATATGGAGCTAAAGCGGCTTATTTAATTGACTATGCCGATGAAGCTAAACCTGAATGGTTAGAAGGCGTCACTACTGTTGGGGTTTCCAGCGGTGCATCTGTTCCGGAAATCTTGGTTGAAGAGTTACTTGAATGGTTGGCAGTGCGTGGTTATGAAAACGTTGAGACAGTTACAGCCAAAGAAGAATCGCTACTTTTTGCACTTCCAAAAGAGCTTCGGAAAGATTTAAGAGCTACATCGAAATAGATCTGCGCCAACGTAAAAATTGATACCAGGCATAAATCGCACCAAGTAACATCCACGGTGCGATGCTTGCGAGCGAACCGATGAAATCAATAAATAACTTTGAGATGTGAATTCCGTTGTGCGTCAAAGAAACAAGTAAGGCAAAGGCGCCAAATATTAAAGGCGGAGTTACCGCTGCAACATAAGCAGTCCCTGACCGTCCAAATCTATTGCCCAAAATAAATGCTGCCAAAATTATAAAACCAGAAATAATTCCAAAGCCTTGGCGAATTAGATATTCAATTCCAGAAAATAAAATAATTGCGAGAGCTTGTAGCGTTACTACGCCCTCTTTTTTAAGTCCAGGTGTTGCCATTAATTCTCCTCAACAGCTTCGGCATCAATAATCCCATCTTCGATGAAGTCGCCGCCAATTTGGCGTAATTGCGGATTAATCATTTTTGGTTGTGCAATTTCTCGTTGCGGCAATCCAAGTTCAATCATTTCACGTACATCTTTTGTCACAGTTGAACCGACAGTGCCTACTAATTGATTGTATGCAGTGGCCGTACTAGCGATGCGTTTTCCTAATGTTTCTAAATGTTCGTGGCTCTTTTCAATTTTGTCGACCAGCTTGCCGGCGATTAATTGAATCTGATGTGCGTTTTCAGCCAATTTATCGCGCGAATATCCCATGCTTACTGTGCGTAGGAGCGCCAACATATTCGCTGGTCCAACAATGGTCACATTTTTTTCAAAGGCGTTTAAAAGCAATTGATGATTCGCTGTGAGCGCCTCAGCCAAAATAGATTCAAATGGCGCAAAGACTACGACAAAATTTGCCGATCCTGGATCGCTATCATATTTACGTTTAGCTAAATCCGTTACGTGTTTTAATAAATCGTCGGCGTGCAACTTCATATATTTTGCTCGCTCTTCGGCGCTATTTGTTTCTAAGCCTGAAAAATAATTTGTAAATGGGAATTTAGAATCAATATAAATTTTGAAACCACTTGGCATTGAGATTTTAATATCTGGAATACCCGCGCCACCATCACTATTTATGATTCCGCGTTGGCGTTCATAATCAACGCCCTCTTGTAATCCAGCAAATTCCAACAAGCGTTCTAATTGTGCTTCACCATATTTGCCCCGAGTTTGAGAGTTAGCCAACGCGCCAGCTAACTTTGTAGCCGACTCATTAATGGTTTTGATTTCAGTGCGAATCGCAGCATCTGAAGCAACCGAATTATTATTTAATTCAGCCAATTTCTTTGTCAGTTCATCTATCGAAGAACGCATCGCAACAGTTTCATTATTTTTCGCAATTTCCGCAGCAACATCGCTGCCTCCGCCACGGCTGCGCGCAAATAAATATCCAAGCGCAATACCAAGTACTAATCCGATGAATAAGGTCACGACCTGCATGGGCTTATCGTGTCAGGAAGTACTGACGAACCCCCGTAGGCTCTACTCCTCGTGAGCCTCTCAATTGGAATCGTCGGTCTGCCAAATGTTGGCAAGTCGACCCTTTTTAATGCGCTAACCAAGAACAATGTGCTCGCCGCCAATTATCCATTTGCAACCATAGAGCCAAATGTTGGCGTCGTGGGTGTCCCAGATTCACGACTTGCAGTTCTGGCAAAAATTTTTGGATCTGAAAAGATTTTGCCGGCAACAGTTTCTTTCGTAGACATCGCCGGAATTGTCAAAGGTGCGTCAGAAGGTGCCGGTCTAGGCAATAAATTTCTAGCAAACATTCGTGAAACTGATGCCATTTGCCAAGTAATTCGTGTTTTCAATGATGGCGATGTGGTTCACGTAGATGGGGAAATTAATCCAGCAAGTGACATGGAAACAATTAATACCGAATTGGCACTTGCCGATCTCCAATCATTGGAAAAAGTATTACCGCGAATTGAAAAAGAAGCCAAGCAAGAAAAGGCCAAGGCACATTTAGTTGAATTAATTAAAGAAGCAGAAAAAGTTTTACAAAGCGGGAAACCAATTTCCAGCTCGAACATAGATTTAAATGAATTGAAAGAGTTGCATTTATTGACCGCAAAACCATTTCTATATGTATTTAATGTTGATGCAGCGGAACTAAACGACGCAGAACTGAAAAAGAAGTTAGCTGCTCTTGTTGCACCGGCAGAGGCAATATTTTTAGATGCGAAAACAGAGGCAGAATTGGCCGAACTTTCCGATGACGATGCGTTAGAACTTTTAAGTTCAATTGGGTTAAAAGAACCAGGTTTAGCAACTTTGGCTCGAGTTGGTTTTGAAACGTTAGGTCTACAGACTTATTTAACTGCTGGCCCAAAAGAAGCGCGTGCATGGACGATTCACAAAGGAGATACCGCGCCGGTGGCAGCTGGCGTAATCCATACTGATTTTCAAAAAGGATTTATCAAAGCAGAAGTGGTTCATTTCAATGATTTGGTCGAAGCAGGTTCGATGAATGATGCAAAGGCGCATGGAAAGGTGCGTTTAGAAGGAAAAGATTATGTAATGCAAGACGGGGATGTTGTGGAGTTCAAATTTAATGTCTAATAAATTAAAGCGCGAAGAATTAAGAAACGTAGCAATTATTGCGCACGTTGATCATGGTAAAACAACTTTGGTTGATGCGATGCTTTGGCAATCTGGCGCATTCGCAGCACATAAAGAGCAGACCGAAGGCCAAGATCGATTGATGGATTCAATGGATCTAGAGAGCGAAAAAGGCATCACTATTTTGGCGAAAAACACAGCGGTTCGTCGTGGTGAAAAAATTATTAACATTATTGATACGCCAGGTCACGCAGATTTTGGTGGCGAAGTTGAACGCGGATTAGAAATGGTCGACGGCGTAATTTTATTAGTGGATGCATCCGAAGGACCGTTGCCACAAACTCGCTTTGTGTTGCGTAAAGCGCTTTCGAAAAACCTTCCCGTCATTTTGGTAATTAATAAGGTGGATCGACCAGATTCGCGAATCGCCGAAGTGGTAGATGAAACCTACGAACTTTTCCTTGATTTGGATGCCAAAGAGAACCAGATTGAATTTCCAATAGTTTATGCCTCAGCAAAAAATGGTCGGGCTTCAACTAATCGTCCTGATAACGGTGGCCTACCTGATAAAGAAAACTTAGATGAATTATTTGAAACGATTTATAACACAATCCCGGCGCCAACATATACCGAAGGCGCTCCGTTACAAGCCCACGTTACAAACTTAGATTCATCTCCTTATTTAGGTCGATTGGCGCTATGTCGCGTTCATGAAGGCACAATTAAAAAAGGACAGATGGTTACTTGGATTAAAACTGATGGTTCGCAAACTCAAGTTCGAATTTCAGAATTATTAATGACTGAAGCGCTAGAACGAGTACCTGCCGAATCAGCTGGCCCCGGGGACATCATTGCGGTTGCCGGTATCGAAACAATCACTTTAGGTGAAACGCTTGCAGATACGGAAAATCCAAAAGCGTTGCCATTAATTACGGTGGACGAACCAAGTATTTCGATGACCATTGGTATTAATACCTCACCACTTGCTGGCCAGAGCGGTACAAAACTAACAGCGCGATTAGTAAAAGATCGATTGTTAGCTGAATTAGTCGGCAATGTTTCACTTCGAGTTTTAAATACTGATCGCCCAGATACCTGGGAAGTACAAGGCCGCGGCGAATTACAACTTGCGGTTTTAGTGGAAATCATGAAGCGCGAAGGTTTTGAATTAACAGTTGGTAAGCCACAAGTAGTTACCAAAGAAATTAATGGCAAGTTATCTGAACCTATGGAGCGATTAACTATCGATGCGCCAGAAGAATATTTAGGTGTGATTACTCAATTAATGGCGCTGCGTAAAGGTCGGATGGAGCAAATGGTTAATCACGGAACCGGTTGGATCCGAATGGATTACAAAGTTCCATCTCGTGGACTTATTGGTTTCCGTACCGAATTTTTAACCGAAACTCGCGGTACCGGTTTGCTGCACCACGTCTTTGATGGTTACGAACCATGGCACGGTGAATTACGAACTCGACCAACTGGCTCGCTGGTAGCTGATCGTCGGGGATTCGTTACAGCTTATGCGCTCGGATCAATTCAAGAGCGCGGAACAATTTTCGTCGAACCAGGTATGGAAGTTTATGAAGGAATGGTTGTTGGCGAGAATTCGCGTTCGGAAGATATGGATGTGAATGCAGTTCGCGAAAAGAAATTAACAAATATGCGTGCATCTGGAAGCGATGAAGCCGAAAAATTAATTCCGCCGAAGAAATTAAATATGGAAGGCGCACTTGAGTTTTGTCGCGAAGATGAATGTGTTGAAGTTACGCCAGCAATGGTTCGAATTCGTAAAGTAATTCTTGATCAAGGCGAGCGCGGCAGAAGTGCATCGCGCGCGAAAAAAGCCAATCAGGAAGCGTAATTTTCTCCGTTAGATAAAAGCAGGTAACCTACGCTCTACCTATTTCGCCCCCCTAGCTCAGTAGGTAGAGCGTTTCCATGGTAAGGAAAAGGTCACCAGTTCGATTCTGGTGGGGGGCTCGAATGAAAAAAACTTGGCGGGGTACCTCAGCCCGGTAGAGCAAGCGGCTCATAATCGCTGTGTCGTGGGTTCAAATCCCGCCCTCGCTACCAAGATTTTTAATTCGTAACTCACGTGAGGTAATCTCACGCCTGCAATTAACGAAAGGCAGTTAAACAATGGCAAGCAAGAGCGCGGACGTTCGTCCAAAGATCACTATGGCATGCGTTGATTGCAAAGAACGTAACTACATCACAAAGAAGAATCGCCGCAACGATCCAGACCGCATGGAACTTAAGAAGTTCTGCCCACGTTGCAAGGCTTCAACTCTTCATCGCGAAACTCGCTAATGATCAATCCCGATTCCATCGGGCGAAGCTTCGCGGCAAACGAAGCCGTAACTATTACTCAATCCCAGATTGACGCGTTCGCTGCAGCAATTGGCGAAAGTGATACTTCAATTGCGCCACCTACTTTTGCGATTCGAATTTCACTCGAACAGTCACAAAACTTTTTAACATCATCAGAAGTTGGTGTTAAGTGGGATCGCATCGTTCATGGGGATCAAAAATTTGAAATCAAAAAACCGCTCAAAGCGGGCGATCAGGTTTTGTGCACTTCGGTGATCGAAAATTACAAACAAATGGCTGGAAATGAATTTATAACGGCGCGCTCTGACTTGGCTGTTAATGGCGAATTGGCAGTTTCAGCTTGGTCAACTTTGGTGGTGCGGGCATGATTGAAGTCGGCACTGTAATTCCGGAGCGGGTATTTAAAATTGATCGCGCCACTTTGAAAAAATATGCTGATGCCAGCGGCGACCAAAATCCGATTCATCAAAATGAAGAATTTGCCAAATCGGTGGGACTACCAGATGTAATTGCTCATGGCATGTTCACAATGGCACTTGTTGGAAAGTTTGCAACTGATTGGGCTGGCGGTAGCGGAACAATAAAAGAGTATTCAACGCGCTTCACTAAGCCAGTTGTGGTCCCGGCAAATAAAAGTGTGGACTTAATTGTCAGTGGAGTAGTTGGTGAAATTTTGCCGAGCGGATTAGTTCGACTTGATTTAACCGCAACTTCTGATGGTCAGAAAGTTTTAGGAATGGCTCGAGCAATTGTGGATGTAAATGGAAAATCTAAGTAGCCACACCAGTTTGCGCGTCGGTGGACCAGCAACCAAATTTGTAAACGTCGCCACCGAAGAAGAGATTATTGCGGCGCTCACTGAAGCGGGAGATGAGCCAATTTTGATTTTAGGTTCAGGTACCAATTTATTGATAAGCGATCAAGGTTTTAACGGAACTGTAATTAAGATTTCAAATAATAAAGTAAAAGCCGAGGTCGATGCCTGCAGTGGCGCAACATTAACAATTGGCGCCGGCGAAAACTGGGATGATTTTGTTGCCCTAACTATCGAGCGCGGTTTTGCTGGTTTAGAAACTTTAAGTGGAATACCGGGCACGGTTGGCGCGGCACCAATTCAAAATATTGGAGCCTACGGGCACGAAGTAAGTGAATTTATAACCCGAGTACGCACATTCGATCGTCAAGTTAAAGCGTTGAAAACTTTTACCAATTTAGAGTGCGAATTTAGTTATCGCTCATCGATATTTAAAAAAAATCCAGGACGTTTTGTAGTACTTGAAGTGCAATTTCAGCTGCGCAATGGCGAACTGACCACACCAATTACCTATGCCGAATTAGCAAAAGAACTTGGCATCCAAGTTGGACAAAAGGCTGATGTGATTAAAACTCGCGAAGCAGTATTAAAAATTCGCGGACGAAAAGGCATGTTATTGAATTCCAACGATCACGATTGTTGGTCTGCCGGATCATTTTTTACCAATCCAATCATTAGCAAAGAGCAATCGGATAAATTGCCAGCTGAGGCGCCACGGTTTGTTCAAGTAGATGGTTCGATTAAAACCAGCGCAGCTTGGTTAATTGAAAATTCTGGAATTGAAAAAGGCGAGGCGATAAATGGCGCTCGAGTTTCAACTAAACATGTTCTGGCATTGACCAACGCAGGGTCGGCAACTGCGAACGATATTGCTCAGTTAGCAGCAAAAGTTCGAGATGCAGTTGAATTAAAATTTGGGATTAAATTGGAGCCCGAAGTAAATTTGGTTGGAATCAGCCTTCGGTAATTAATTTCTTAATTCGACCGATACCTTCAACAATATCTTCATCGCCAAGAGCGTACGAAAAGCGAAGATAACCCGAAGGTCCAAAAGCTTCGCCCGGTACAGCAGCAACTTCTACTTCATCCAAAATTAAGGTCGCCAATTCCGCAGATGTTTTCGGGGTTTTTCCGCGAATTGTTTTTCCCAATAAACCCTTCACTGAAGGGTAAACATAGAACGCACCTGTTGGTGTTGGGCATTCAATCCCTGGAATTTCATTTAATAGTTTCACAATTAATTTTCGGCGACGATCAAATGCTTCGCCCATCTTGTGAACTGCAGTTAAGTCACCAGTTAAAGCGGCGATTGCTGCTCGTTGCGCAATGTTATTTACGTTAGAAGAAAGGTGAGATTGCAGATTTGTAGCTGCCTTGATTACGTCTTTTGGACCAATCATCCACCCCACGCGCCAACCAGTCATCGCATAAGTTTTTGCCACACCATTTAATATGATGCAGGTATCTGCAAGTTCCGGAACTAATACTGGCATTGATGGCGCGGTGGCGCCGTCATAAAGTAGATGCTCGTAAATTTCATCGCTAATTACCCAAATGCCATTTTTAACAGCCCATTCGCCGATCGCTTTAACTTGTTCGGCTGAATAGACCGAGCCAGTTGGATTACTTGGAGAACAAAATAACAGCGCTTTTGTTTTTGGCGTGCGCGCTTTTTCTAATTGCTCGACCGTTACTAAATAATTCTGTGATTCATCTGCGAAAACTTCGACCGGAACGCCACCAGCTAATTTCACGCACTCTGGATAAGTGGTCCAATATGGCGCCGGCAGAATTACTTCATCGCCTTTATCAATGATCGTAGCGAAAGCTTGATACACAGCCTGCTTACCACCATTAGTAACAAGAACTTGTTCTGCAGTAATTTCAAAATTTGAATCGCGTTTTGTTTTTTTAACAATCGCTTCGCGTAATTCTGGAAGACCTGGTGTTGGGGTGTAGCGATGATTTGCCACTTTACTTGCAGCATCAATTGCGGAATTAACAATGTAATCCGGAGTTGGAAAATCTGGTTCACCAGCGCCAAATCCAATTACTGGTCGACCTGCAGCTTTTAACGCTTTAGCTTTACCATCAACAGCTAGCGTCGCCGATTCTGCGATTGCGGCAATCCGTGAAGAGATTCTGCTCATGAAGCGAAGTCTGCCTGATGGGCTTCATGCGGGGAAATCAACCCGATTTTTAATTGCTCATATACCTGGCTTAGACTTCCCGCCCTAGCGGATATGGCTTTTGCCAATGCTTTTGTCATGCCCGTTCGAAGGGCAGTAGCTCAATTGGCCAGAGTTCCGGTCTCCAAAACCGGCGGTTGGGGGTTCAAGTCCCTCCTGCCCTGCAAGTTTTGGAATCGGTTTTGGAATCGGTTTTGGAATCGAGTGAAAGAAAGGAGTAATGAAAAGTGGAACAAGAAGTTAATAAAGAAGTGAAGCTTGGACCAATTGGTCGCATTGCTCTCTTCTATCGACAAGTTATTTCCGAACTTCGTCGCGTAGTTTGGCCATCGCGTAATCAGCTGACTACTTATACCTCTGTTGTTTTAGTTTTCGTTGCTTTCATAATTCTCGTGGTTTCAATTTTCGATCTCGGAATTACCAAATTAGTTTTCTGGATTTTCGGTTAAAGGAATTAATGTGACAGATCAACAACCTGGTCAAGTGCCAGAGAACGATGCCTTCGAAGCAGCGCTCGCGGCTGCCTCGGTCGAAGATACTGCAGCAACCGCAGTTGATGTTGTCGATCCAGAATTAGCCATCGCTCAAGATGAATCTGGTGACGTGGTCGAAGATGAGAATGATCCAAATGCAGAATTTCGTCGCACTCTTCGTAGCGCAATCGGTGATTGGTATGTAGTCCACTCTTATGCTGGATACGAAAAGAAGGTAAAGGGAAACCTGCAAAACCGAATTCAATCTTTGAATATGGAAGATTACATTTACCAAATTGAAGTGCCAGAAGAAGAATTTACCGAAGTCAAAGCTGGCCAACTTAAAAAAGTTAAGCGAAACGTGTTCCCTGGTTACGTTTTAGTGCGCATGGAATTAACTGACGAATCATGGTCATGTGTTCGTAACACACCTGGCGTTACTGGCTTCGTCGGAAACGCACACCATCCGACCCCACTTAGCTTGGATGAAGTTGAAAAGATTTTGGCACCACGCCCAGTTAAAAAGGATGGCAAGCCAGAAATTCGCCATGTTGAATTTGAAATTGGTGAATCGGTAACAGTTATGGATGGACCATTCGCGACTTTGCCAGCGACAATTTCAGAGATTATGCCAGAGCAGGCGAAGCTAAAAGTTTTGGTTTCAATCTTTGGTCGTGAAACCCCAGTTGAACTTGGCTTTAACCAAGTACAAAAGATCTAACGGAATTTAATTAATCAGGAAAAGAAAAGAAGAAGGTAACGAAATGGCACCAAAGAAGAAGGTATCTGCACTAATTAAATTGCAGATTCAAGCAGGCGCAGCGACACCAGCTCCACCGGTTGGTCCAGCGCTAGGTCAGCACGGTGTAAACATCATGGACTTCGTTAAGGCGTATAACGCGGCAACTGAGTCTCAAAAGGGCAACATCATTCCCGTAGAAATTACCGTCTATGAAGATCGCTCATTTACCTTCATTACAAAAACGCCACCAGCTTCTCGTTTGATTCTCAAAGCGGCAGGTGTCGAAAAGGGTTCAGCAGTTCCACATAAGACCAAGGTTGCCAACATAACCAAGAAGCAAGTGGAAGAGATTGCAAAAACCAAAATGGAAGATTTGAACGCTAACGATCTAGAAGCAGCCAGCCTAATTATTGCCGGCACAGCTCGCTCGATGGGAATTACCGTTCAAGGTTAATAAGAAGAAATTTGTGGGAGAACCTCGCTGGTTCGCTAAACCACAAACCTAAACAAAAAGGAAAGTTAGGTTAGATATGAAGCGCAGTAAGAAGTACACCGCAGCAGCGGCAAAGATTGAAGCAGGTCGCCTGTATTCACCTCTTGAAGCCGTAAAGCTTGCGAAGGAAACTTCAACAACCAAGTACGACGCAACCGTAGAAGTTGCGCTATTTCTTGGCGTTGATCCAGCAAAAGCAGATCAAGCAATTCGTTCAACAGTTAACTTGCCACATGGCACAGGTAAAACTGCACGCGTTCTAGTTTTCGCAGGTGGCCAAAATGCTGACGCCGCTCGCGCTGCTGGAGCCGACATTGTTGGTGCAGATGAATTGATTGCCGAAGTTGAAAAGGGTCGCTTGGATTACGACGCAGTTGTTGCTACACCAGATTTAATGGGCAAAGTTGGTCGACTAGGAAAGGTACTTGGACCACGCGGTTTAATGCCAAATCCAAAGACCGGAACAGTTACAACCGATGTTGCTAAAGCAGTTACCGATATCAAAGGTGGAAAAATCGAATTTCGTGTAGATAAGCACGCGAACTTGCATTACATCATTGGAAAAACTTCTTTTACTGCCGAACAATTAGCTGATAACTATGCAGCGGCATTCGACGAAGTTCTTAGAGCAAAGCCATCTTCGTCAAAGGGCACCTACATCAAGAAAGCAGTTGTTTCGACAACTATGGGTCCTGGAATTCAAGTAGATCCAAACTATTCACGCGCTGGATCAGCTGAATAAATTCCGCGAGTCAGATTTAACAGGCCATAGGCGCAATTTGCGCTTATGGCCTGGCTCGTTTTAAGATTTGCGCCTCACCAGAGATCGCTGGTTTGAAGGTAAAACTTCAACTAAGTGTTTGAAAGAACAGCCCGCGTAGGTAGAACTGACACGTTAACCCGTGCGCTCTATTTACGCGCAGCGGGTTTTTTTATTTCTTATGGTGTTCAACCTAAAAAGAAAGGTGAACCTAAATGGCTCGCCCAGATAAAACCGCAGCAGTTGCTGAGCTGACTGAAGATTTCAAGACAGCTAATGCAACAGTGCTGACTGAGTACCGTGGTTTAACCGTGGGTGCGATGAAACAACTTCGTCGTTCACTTGGTATGAACACAAAGTATTCAGTAGTTAAGAACACGCTCACAAAGATTGCAGCAAAGAATGCTGGCGTTGAGATTGATGAAAATCTCTTAGCTGGTCCTTCGGCAATTGCATTCATTAAGGGCGATCCAATTGATGCAGCGAAGAGCTTTAAGAATTTCCAGAAAGAAAATCCACTCTTAATTATTAAGGGTGGAATTTATGAAGGAAAGCCAATCTCTACCGCTGAACTTATGAAATTAGCTGACCTAGAGTCTCGTGAAGTTCTCTTGGCCAAGCTTGCAGGTGCAATGAAGGGCAACATGGCTAAGGC
>JBDKLQ010000155.1:0-2680 GCA_039795555.1 Actinomycetota bacterium | reverse complement strand
CAAAACGAGATCTTCATAAATGGGCTGATCTTGATCCATTTGAATTCTTGCCGCACCCGATGCCGCAACGCACGGGCCGAGAGCTCCGTTTGATTGAAACCTTGACCATTATTCGAAACGTCCTTGTCTTCGCCCCAGTTGCCCTTACTTGGGCGGCTGTTGGAGAAGCAACAAACGCGTTTGAAAAATACACGGCCGAAAACGAAGGTGCAGTTGTTAATTTCTTGCAATTTTGGCAAAACGGTTATGGAGTGCTCTCAAGCTTCTGGCGAATCGCAGACGTAGCCCGCCTCGACTTTTTAATTATTGCGGTCGTTATTGTGCTTACGCTGTTTACTTCGTACCGCAATCAAAAATTAAACCTTGTCGAAGAATTTGAAATGGTCGAAATTGATAACAATCGACAATTAATTGCCGCAAAACTTGCTTTATTCCTATCTGATAAAAAGAAAATTACAAACGTTACCTTTAATCAATCACTTGCAGGATCGGTTCAAAAATTACAAAATGCTGCATCAGCATTAGAAAAAGCCTCTAAAGAAATGGCAAAGGCAAGCAAAAAGCTTCCAAAAATTGACTAATGAAAAAAAGAAGAAATTTACGTCACCGCCGAGTTGAAGATGCGACATCTCAAGGTGGTTGGTTATTCGCCGACTCCTTCTTGGCATTGATGGTAATTTTTCTTGCAACCATTTCTTTCGTTCCGTTATTGAGTAATTCAACGCCACCAGATCAAGCCGTCGGATCGGCGCAAAATTATAAAAATGCATTTGTATTAGTTTTTGATTCGTATGATCCAAACAAATTCCAAAACGAAATATCGAAATTTATTAAAGCAGAGGAAATCCCTGCCACTTCTAAAGTGTTGTATGCGGAATTTTTAGGTGGCTATGATGCTAAAACTGAAGCCGAGTATGATGGAAATTTACGCGGATTAGCTTTTGCGGTGCAGGTTAAGAAAGACAATTTGGCGGCATTTAAAAATTCAATTATTAATGCGGGCGCCACGCCATCAATCGAACCTGGCCAGGTTTTAGTGCGACTAACTTTTGCCAGGATGTGACTAAAGGCCAATTACATTTAATGGATATCCAAGAAACGGAATAACCATTAATAATTTTCCAGCAACTTTATCTTTAGTCGAACGTGAAATTCCGTCACCGGTGTGAAGTTCTATCGAGCCCTCTTTGTTTGATGCAACTATTCCAAGAACCGGAGATTTTCCAACATTTGTTCCAGCGACAATTTTCATTCCCGGCTTAATTTCGTTTACTTTCTTAACGATAACTAAACTGGATTGCGCACTACCAATTGCATTTTGAAGTCCAGCTTTTGGATGTTCAATTCTGATTCCGAATATGAATAGGACTAGCGCCACAATGGCAATTGCGCCAATCGATTTCTTAAAATTGCTTGAGCGCATTGGGTAACTATACCTCAATCCTATTTTCGACGTTTCGAGGTTGATTTTGCTTTTGGTGGCACGCGCTTCTCTGCCTTTAAGGCTTCGGCTTGTTCTTCCCGTTTTTTAGCCGTTTTTTGGAGCACATTTTCTAACCATTGATCAATTTCAGTATTACTTGGTTCATCGGAACTTCGACGATTGTTTTTTGAAATTTTTGAGCTTCGTTTTGAAAATATTTTTTTTGCAAAATCTTTTACTTTGGTTATTACACTGCTTAGGGCAAATTTTATGAATTTTCCAATTGATTTAATTTGGCTAAGTATCCGAGATTTGATGTCGGCATTTGCGACTGGAGCAGGCTTATCTGTTGCTGGAGTTTGATTTTCCACTGAAACTGAACCTGCCGAATTCATGCCCATCATTAATCGATTAGTTCTTGAATCTGGCCTTCCGGTACCACGCCATGTTGCTACTTCAATTACGCTGCCAGATTGCATTTTACCTATCACTATTTTTTGACCGTCCGGTAAATCAATTACTAAAGGCGTATCTGAAATTGGGAGCGGTAAATTTGTTACTTTAGGCGCAACGTCATCTTTTTTATTCTTAGGCATCCAAGATTTCCAGCCCAACTACGGAATTGAAATCTCGAGCACCAATTTTGCGTAAGTCTTGTCCTAAGCTTGTCGAAGTTGTTGTATTGGTGCAGGTTGGATCGGTTCTGGCAATTGTTACGGTTGCAGAGGTTCCTGAAGGAATTGATGCAATTGTGTCTGAGCATTTAATAACATCGTTTGTTGAATACGGCCCAAATGATCCAGATGATGCTGAATCCATTGTGAAATAAATATTTATAACTTTTCCAGAACAATCACTCGCGACATCGCGTAGAATAATTGACTCAAGTGAAAAATTTCCACTTGCGTAATTAGAAGTAAATGCTGCAGTGATTGAATTATCGCAAGCGCCAACCGTTACAGTTCCTTGACCAAGAGATGCAGAACCGCCGCTATTGGCTCCATCTGCTCCGGCAGGTCCTGCGGGACCAGCTGGGCCTGCCGGTCCACTAGGGCCACTCGGTCCTGCGGGACCAGTTGCACCTGCTGGGCCTGGAGCGCCAGGTAATCCATTTTGACCATTTAAACCAGTAAATCCGCGCGGACCTGCAACTCCGGCTGGACCAACTTTTCCTTGCGGTCCAACTAGAAGCGTGAGCACTTGATTTAAATTTCCAGAAGAATTTTTTGTATTACCAAAAAGAATTTTCCCGCCGCT
>JBDKLQ010000154.1:0-5841 GCA_039795555.1 Actinomycetota bacterium | reverse complement strand
AACTCTGGCGGCGCTTGGGATAACGCGAAGAAGATGGTTGAAGATGGCCACCACGGCGGTAAGCACTCTGATTCACACGCTGCAACTGTTGTTGGTGACACCGTTGGCGATCCATTCAAGGACACCGCTGGTCCTGCGATTAACCCACTGATCAAAGTTATGAACTTAGTTGGTTTGTTAATTACCCCAGCGATTGTTGCGCTATCACTTGGCGATAATCAGACCGCAATGACCGTTATTGCTTTGGTTGCGCTATTTATTATTACTGGCGGTTTAGTACGCAATCGTAGAAATGTCCGCGCCATTGAAGTACAGATGAACTGATTGGTTCCGTAGAACTACTGAAAGTCGGTATTTAGTGGCTTCCCCAAAGACCTTCAAAAAGCTGGTGATTGTTGAATCACCAGCTAAGGCGCGCAAGATTGCTGGTTACTTAGGCGACGAATACATCGTCGAAGCTTCAGTTGGCCACATTCGCGATTTACCACAGCGCGCTGCTGATATCCCTAAGGAAGTCAAGAAGTTTGCTTGGTCCAAAGAGGGCGTGGATATCGAGAATGATTTCGCGCCGCTTTATGTGATTAATCCAGATAAGAAAGCAAAGGTTTCCGAGCTCAAGGCGCTCATGAAGGAAGCCGATGAATTAATCCTTGCAACTGACGAAGATCGCGAAGGCGAAGCCATCGCTTGGCACTTAGTTGAAGTTTTGCAACCGAAGATTCCGATTAAGCGGATGGTTTTCAACGAAATTACCAAGGAAGCAATTCAAAAGGCTGTTCACGAAACTCGCGATTTGGATTACAACTTAATCGACGCACAAGAAACCAGACGTGTTTTAGATCGACTTTACGGCTACCGACTTTCACCAGTTCTTTGGAAGAAAGTTATGCCTCGAATTTCTGCTGGACGCGTGCAGTCAGTTGCCACCAGGTTGATTGTCGAACGCGAACGCGAGCGGATGGCTTTCGTTTCTTCCAGTTGGTGGGACTTAACTGCCAAGTGTGAATTGGGTTTTGATGCCCGACTTTTATCAGTTGATGATAAAAAGTTAGCGGCTACTAATGATTTTGATTCCAACGGTGCGCTCAAGGAGAAAATTGCAAAGAACATTCTGCTGCTAGATGAATCAAACGCAAAAGCCCTTGCGGATTCGCTTAAAGGTGTGCCCCTCGAAGTTAAATCTATTGAAGAATCACCACGCACCGAACGTCCGAAACCACCATTTACTACTTCCACTATGCAGCAAGATGCTGGTTCTCGTTTAGGTTGGGGTGCGCAGATCACTATGCGCATTGCGCAACGACTTTACGAAAACGGTTACATCACCTACATGCGCACCGATTCCGTTAATCTTTCCGAACAAGCCATAAACGCGGCGCGCAGCGCTGCGAAATCACTTTACGGTGCTGATCACGTTGCGGATTCACCGCGGGTTTATCAAGGTAAATCTAAGAACGCACAAGAAGCGCACGAAGCCATTCGCCCAGCTGGCGATAATTTTAAAACACCGGGCGAGCTTGCACCAGAACTATCGCGCGATGAATTCGCACTTTACGATTTAATTTGGAAACGCACCGTTGCATCGCAAATGGCCGATGCCAAGAAAATGCAGCAACGGGTTGATTTTGAAGCCACCACCTCGTTTAACAACAAAGCTATTTTTCGTGCCAATGGTTCAATCGTTACTTTTCCAGGCTTTTTAGCTGCTTACGACGATGTCGTTGATGAAACTAATAAAGATGAAGATTCATCAGATAAACGATTACCAGTTATGGCTGAAGGACAAAAAGTTGCCGTTAACGAAATTCTTACCGAAGGCCACGAAACTAAACCACCAGCGCGTTACACCGAACCAACTTTGGTTAAAAAACTTGAAGAACTTGGCATTGGTCGTCCTTCTACTTTCGCTTCGATTATTCAAACCATTCAAGATCGCGGTTATGTTTCCAAACGCGGTCGCGCCTTAGTTCCAACATTTTTAGCTTTCTCAGTTACTGGGTTACTTGAACAACACTTCAGCAAATTAGTTGATTACGAATTTACTGCTTCGATGGAAGAGGATTTAGACAAGATTGCAACTGGCGAAGCAGAACGAATTGATTGGCTTCGCAATTTCTATTATGGCCACGACAATCAACCAGGGCTAGAAGAACTCGCTGCCGACCTTGGCGTTATTGATGCGCGCGAAGTCAACACCATGCGCCTTAATGATGACATCGAAATTCGCGTTGGTCGCTACGGTGCATATTTGCAACAAGGTGAGGGAGAAACCCGAAAACTTGCAAATGTTCCGGAAGGTTTAGCACCCGACGAATTAACTTTAGATAAAGCAAAAGAATTGCTATCGCAACCTTCAGGTGAACGCGAACTTGGGATTGATCCAAAAACTGGATATCAGATAGTTGCGAAAACTGGCCGCTATGGTCCATATGTAACAGAAATAGTTCCAGAACCGGAACCAGAAATTAATCCAAAGACTGGAAAGCCGAAAAGAAAGAAAAAGTCCGAGGCATTAGCGAAAACGGCATCACTATTTTCAACCATGTCTCTTGACACAATTACTCATGATGATGCTTTAAAACTTCTTTCGTTACCTAGAGTTTTGGGAACCAATGACAAAGGTGAAGAAATTACGGTTCAAAATGGAAGATATGGTCCATATTTAAAGGCTGGCACTGATTCAAGAACGCTTACAAATGAAGATCAAATTTTTGGCATCACTTTGCCAGAAGCGCTCGAAATTTATTCGAAACCAAAAGAACGACGACGCGGTGTAGCTAAGCCACCGCTTAAGGATTTCGGCCCAGATCCAGTAACTGGGAAAAACATAATCGTAAAAGAAGGTCGATTTGGCATGTATGTTTCAGATGGCGAAACAAATGCCACACTTCGCCGCGGTGATACGTTAGAAGCGCTAAATATGGAGCGTGCGCAGGAACTTTTAGCTGGTCGCCGTGCTTGGGAGGCTGAGAATGGTGGTGCGCCAAAGAAAACTAAGCGCACCAGAAAAACAGCATCTAAAATAAAGAAAGCCAATGGCTAAGTCACTTCCAACCCCAATAGCGCCCGCTCAAGAAGAAACGCGTGGCGTGTTAGCAATTCCCGCATTTCGAAAACTCTGGCAATCGATGGCGTTTTCATCTTTTGGCGATTGGCTTGGTCTTTTGGCGACAACTGCTCTGGCACAACAACTTTCTGGTGGCGACTACAAAACTGCAAACTTTGCGATTGCAGGAGTTTTCATCGCCAGATTGATGCCAGCTGTCATTTTGGGACCAATTGCAGGTGTAATTGCAGATCGATTTGATCGCAGGCGGTTGATGGTTGTCGCGGATGTTTTAAGAGGCGGATTGTATTTTTCGATTCCGTTAGTGCCACATTATTGGTGGTTATATACGGCAACAATTTTGGTAGAATGCGTAACTTTATTTTGGTCGCCGGCAAAGGAAGCTTCAGTTCCTAATTTGGTTCCGAAAGAGCAATTGGAATCGGCAAATCAAGTTTCATTATTAGCTGCATATGGAACAGCACCGATTGCGGCGATTGTGTTTACCTTTCTGGCTTTATTGAATGCGCCAATTCAGGCGCTGTTTCCATTTTTGGGTGCAAATCAAACTGATATTGCTTTGTATTTGAATGCGATTTCTTTTTTATATACCGCTTACATTGTTTTTAGAATGGACGAGATACCAAAAGGTCCGGCAGATCACCAAAACCATGATTCAATAACTAGATCTTTAATTGATGGTGGAAAATTTGTCGGGAAAAATAAAGTTGTCCGCGGATTGGTTGTGGGCATGGTTGGCGCATTTATGGCAGCTGGTGCCGTAATTGGTTTAGCTAGAACATTTGTAGGAGATCTTGGTGGCGGCGACGCAGCCTATGGTGTTTTGTTTAGCGCAGTTTTTGCCGGGCTTGCGTTAGGTATTGCATTTGGGCCAAGAGTTTTAAGTCAATTTAGTCGCCGTAGGTTATTCGGCGCTTCGTTAGCAATGGCGGGATTCTTTTTAGTTTTGTTGGCAGCAATTAATAACTTGGTAATTGCAGTCGGAATAGTTGTGGTTTTAGGCGCATTTTCTGGGGTTTCGTGGGTAACTGGCTTCACGATGCTTGGCATGGAAGTGGAGAATGAAGTAAGGGGTAGAACATTTGCATATGTTCAATCGTTGATTCGAGTTACTTTGGTGGCGGTATTGGCGATTGCGCCTTTAATGGCAGCTTGGATTGGTAAGCACGAACTGAAGTTTTATAACAGCGTTGTGGAATACAATGGCGCAGCAATCACGATTTTGTTAGCTGGTTTGTTGGCTTCAGTGATTGGAATTGTTTCGTATAAGCAAATGAAAGATCGTCCAGGGGTTTCTTTCTTATCTGATGTTGTGGCGGCGCTGCGTGGGGATTTAAGTGGTTCGAGCCATTCAACTACTAAGGGAATTTTTATTGCCTTTGAAGGTGGCGAAGGATCAGGTAAATCAACTCAAGCGAAGTTGCTGGCTAAATATTTAAAGAGTGAAGGTTATGAAGTATTGCTAACCCACGAACCTGGTGGAAGTGACATTGGTAAAGAGCTGCGCAAGATTTTGCTGCATACAAAAAAGAATGTGGCGCCTCGCGCCGAGGCGCTGTTGTATGCCGCAGATAGAGCGCAGCATGTGGAGCAAGTAATTAGGCCGGCTTTGGCGGCAGGGAAAGTTGTCATCACTGACAGATATTTTGATTCTTCAATTGCTTATCAAGGAGCTGGTCGAGTTTTGTCACAAGGTGAAATTGGCAGAATTTCTAGATGGGCGACGGAATTTTTAATTCCAACTTTGACAGTGATTGTGGATGTACCAGCAAAAGTTGGCTTAGGCAGATTGAAATCTAAGGATCGCTTGGAATCAGAGCCAATTGCATTTCATGAGCGGGTGCGCCAAGAGTTTTTATCTTTGGCGATGTTGGATCCCGAGCGCTATTTGGTTGTGGATGGGCGGCAGAGCGTGTCGGCTATCGAGAAAATAATTAGAAATAAATTGGTAGAGCTAAAGGTATTAAGTAAATGAATTTCTTCGACGATTTAATTGGGCAGTCGCATATCGTCGAAACTTTGAAGTCAGCAGTAAAAGCCGCAAATTCTGGCGAGGAATCGCAGGAAATGACCCATGCCTGGATCTTTACTGGCCCTCCGGGCAGTGGCAGATCCAGTGCAGCTATTGCTTTTGCGTCAGCGTTAGTTGGTTCGGCATTGCCGCATCCCGATGTAGAGGTAATGAAGAACGAAGGTTTATCAATCAAAGTTGATGAAGTGCGCGAATTATTGGCAAGGGTTTCGTGGGCACCATCTGTAGCGCAGTGGCGGGTAGTTGTTATGGAAGATGCGGATCGATTAACGGAATCAGCCGCAAATGCTTTATTGACAGCAATTGAAGAACCTGGGGTGCGAACTGTTTGGTTGTTATGTGCCCCAACGCTGCATGACATTTTGCCAACGATTAGATCTCGGTGTCGCCATATTCAATTGCGAACGCCGAGTAGCCATGAAGTAGCTGAATATTTAGAAACCAAAAATGGGGTGGCGCCAAAGATGGCAGAGTTTGCGGCGCGAGTAAGTCAGGGACATATTGGGCGAGCTCGTCACTTGGCGTTAGATGAAGAAATTAGAAATCGCAGAAGCACGATTATGAAATTGCCGATGCAGTTAACAAATATTGCTGGAGCATTTAATGCGGCTCAAACTTTGGTGAATTTAGCTAACGAAGAAGCCGATGCAATATCTGAGAAGCTAGATGAAAAAGAACAAGAAGAGTTAGCCCAAGCTTGGGGTAAAGGCGCTACTGGGCGGGGAATCGCATCTGGTGGTGC
>JBDKLQ010000153.1:0-3730 GCA_039795555.1 Actinomycetota bacterium | reverse complement strand
AGATCCAAGTTATTTAAGTTTTGGGTTTTGCGGTGCATTTACAACTTGGTCATCGTTCTTACTCGAAATAAATAATGATTTGAATCAAAAACGATCAAATTCTGCATATTGGCATATCGCTTCTACATTTGTCTTAGGGCTTTTTGCTGCTTGGCTTGGAATTAAGATTTCTTAACTTTTGCCATCCAAGCTTCAACTTCATCAACTTGTGTTGGAAGCGCGCTGGATAAAACTTCGCAACCATCTTCGGTGACTAAAACATCGTCTTCAATTCTGACTCCGATTCCTCGATATTCAATCGGGAAAAGCTCATCATCTGGATGGATATATAAGCCGGGCTCAACTGTAAGAATCATGCCGGGTTTTAAAACTCCATCGCGATAATTTTCGCTGCGAGAGTTATCGCAATCATGTACATCAAGGCCCAACATATGACTCACACCATGAACAGTCCAACGTCTATGTAAACCAATTTCAGGTTTGAGTGACTCTTCTGGAGCAACAGGCAATACGCCAAGTTTTGCAAGACCTTCCGCCAAAACTTTATGTGAAGCCGAAGTCAGATCTTTAAATTTCGCCCCAGGCTTCACTGCCGCAATTCCTGCTCGCTGTGCTTGATAAACCAATTCATAAATTTCACGTTGAACTTTTGAAAATTTACCAGAGATTGGAAAACAACGGGTTATATCTGCAGTGTAAAGACTTTCTACCTCAACACCCGCATCTATCAAAATCAAATCCCCATCTAGTACATCGCCATCATTTTTTATCCAATGGAGTATGCATGCATGTGAACCAGATGCCGCAATAGTTTCGTAGCCAAGTCCATTGCCATCAGTACGAGCTCGAGTAAAAAAAGCACCTTCAATTAAGCGTTCGCCGCGTTCAATTTGGGTAGCTTTCTCAAATACTTTAACCATATCCTCAAATCCGCGAACGGTTGCGGCTACAGCTTTTTTTGTTTCCGCAATCTCATACCCATCTTTTATTAGACGAACTTCAGAGAGGTAAGTTAAGAATTCTTTCGCGTTTTCATCATCGGCTCTTAAAGTTTCAACGCTATTTGAAAGAAACTCTTCGAGTTTCTCAATAGGCATAACTTTAAGACCATAAATTCTTTCAGTCTCTTCTAAAGTTAATCGGCGTCCAATCCAAAACTCACCATATTTAGCATTGCGATAAAACTCCTCACTATCTCGAGGAGACCTTGGATGAACAAAAAGTAATGAATCATGGGATGTGCCATTCGGCTCCATTATAAATACGGAATCTGGCACAACATCTTTGGCTAGTATTCCTGTGTAATATGTAAATTCCGTGTGAGCTCGAAATATGTAATAAGTGTCATTGCTTCTCACTTTGTGCGAACCAGCAGGAAATACCAATCTTTTGCCCGGATACTGCGCGCTTAATTTTTTTCTACGGTCTTGAATAAATGAAAGATATTCGGCAGGTCTTACTCCTTCTAGGGGTGTCGGCGCCCAACCGGATTTCATAAATTCGGCTAAGGCATCAGCATTTGGCGCATCGTATGAACGGGTGCCATCTTTTTTCTCTGCCATAGTAGAAAGGTTACTAGGTATCTAATTTAAATGCGCTAGTAGCTGCGCAAAATATATTTCATTTAATGGGATGGATAGGAGTGCAAATAAGCCCCGCAAATCCTTAGCCTTCGCAAGCGGCTTTAATTTATCTCCTAAGGGATCATTTACGGTCTCCGAAACTTGGAGGTATTTAATCCAAGTGGCTAACGCCTCAACTAAATGTGGGGCAGGCAAATTTAATGTTGCCAAATCATTAAGAGTTCCGATCATTCGTTGCGGCAATTTTTGGGAGCCATCCATAGCAATCTGCGAAGATTTATGGTGCAAAGATTGATTAGCCATTCGTTGGCGAATCTCCGAGGCATACTGTTTAAGATCGATATTAATTTGAATAGTTTCTGCTATTTCATCTTCCTGCATAGCCTTTACAAATTCATTGATTTTAGGAATTGTAATTACATCAGCGACAAATTCGATTCCATTTAACTCGCCATAGTAAGCATCAAAAGAGTGGACTCCATTGAATAATCGAATTTTTGCTAATTCATAAGGCTTTACATCTGAAACAAATTGGACACCGGCTGGTTCTAAATATTTCGAAATTGGGTCAGATTCGATAATCCACTGATTAAATATTTCAGTTTTAATTAGCAGGCGATTGTTTTTGTCAGGAGCAGGAACTATTCGATCCACCATACAATTTGGAAAACGAATTTTTTCATCTACCCATTTCCAGAGTTCCGGATCCTTTATAACTTGTTTCATTAAATTTTTCGTAAAATTTCCATTACTAGGAAGGTTGTCACATGAAATTACGGCGATACTTTCTCCACCTGATTCATATCGCTCCTGTAAAACTTTTGCTAATCTTGCAGCGAAATCAGAATCCGCTTTATAAGCTTTCTCAGTCACCGTCAGCGTTATCGCCTTTAATTTTGGCGAACGCGCAATTTCTAATATTCGAGCCTCATCTCTTGGAAAGAATAGAGATTCCTTTATTGATCCAATTTTTCGCGTTTCGGTGCGGTTGCCATCGCTGGCTTCAATTTCATAAATTGAATCTGCTGCCGACATCTGATCAGCCAGACTTGGATCCCGCTGAGAAATGGATGCAATTCCTAAATCCAAATTTCCATTCTCTATCGCGTTATCAATAAATACTGCTTGATGGGCGCGATGAAAACCACCTAGGCCGAAGTGAAGAACTCCGATATCTACTTTTGAACGGTCGTACTTAAACATTAGAGCCTAAAGAAATCTTTTGATAGATGATATGCAAGTTGTGGTGCTAGTTCGAGCGCGGTTTTCTTACTAATTATTTTATTCTCAACCATTTCATCTAAATATTTCGCATCGAATTTACGAGCAATCTTGTGGCGGGCTGGAATAGAGCAGAAAGCTCGGGTGTCATCTATAAATCCAACAGTGTTATAGAAACCGGCAGTTTCTACTGTGGAATCTCGCCAGCGACGCATTCCGTTAATGCTGTCATGAAACCACCATGGCGGGCCAAGTCGCACCGACGGATAGGCACCAGCTAACGGCGCTAACTCTCGAGAGTATGTACTTTCATCCAAGGTAAAGAGGACTATTCGGAAATTTGGATGTTTACCAATTTCATTTAGCAAAGGTCGCAACTCATTTGTATATGTTGTTGCAGTTGGAATATCGAAACCTTTATCAGGTCCGTAAGCGCCATAAATTTCTTCGTCATAATTACGGTAAGAGCCAGGATGAAGCTGCATCACAAGGCCATCGCCTGCAGACATTTTGGCGAATTCAAAAAGCATAACGGCACGATATTCCTCAAATCGTTGGCCATTCATAACATCCGTGAATAACTTCTCTTTATCCATATCGTGCATTTTTTGAGTTTGTGGAGAGAAAATTCCGTGATCTGTGGCGGTTGCTCCAAGGGATTTGAAATACGCTCGGCGCTCTTTCAATTTACTTATTAACGAAGTAAATGAAGTTGCACCCAATTTTTCAATGGCATGTTTAAAATCTTTACGCGCTGGGTCAGTTATGTCATCAGGCCTAAAAGTAGGAATCACGCGACCAGAATTTCCCATAACTTTTAAATTTGCATGGGCAAGTAAGTTGTCATTTGTTGAATCAGTTGTTGCTAAAACTTCAATATTGAATCTTTTGAAAAGCGCCAAGGGCTTGAATTCTGGGCTCGCAAG
>JBDKLQ010000152.1:0-3303 GCA_039795555.1 Actinomycetota bacterium | reverse complement strand
CCGTAACCGCCATCAGCAACAGATTTAGTTAAAAGCTCCCAAGCTAGCGAGATTGCCCCTTCTTTGAAGTAATCCCCAAAAGAAAAGTTCCCACACATTTGAAAAAATGAGGCGTGTCTTGTGGTTTTGCCAACTTCGTCGATATCAAGTGTGCGCACGCATTTTTGGACTGATGTAGCCCGTTTATACGGTGGCGTTGTCTCACCCAAGAAAAACGGCTTAAACGGAACCATGCCGGCGTTAACCAACAACAAATTTGGATCATCGGCAATTAATGATGCGCTTGGAACTACAGTGTGGTTTAAACCAAGTGAATTTTCTGATTCAAAAAAGCGCAACCAACGAGCGCGTATTTCCGCCGATTCCACGTTCTAAATTACGACGCTTTCTTTTTGCGGGACTTTTTAAATCCGTCTTTCAGTCCCGTTGCGCTAGCAAGTAACCCGAGGGCTTTCATAGCTGGCCCACCTTTGGCTGAGATATCGCTAGCAGCACCAGCTATCTTGTCAGAAATCGTTTCGACATTTTTTGTGATCCGAGCAAAGCTTTCTAGTGGTTGGTTAACGAGCTCTACGGTTTTGGTTGATTCAACAAGAAGTGGTGTTGTGTCGGCAGTTAGTTGTTTTAACGAAGCTGAAGCCTCGTCAATCAACTTACCTAACCTAATTACCGAATAAGAAATCGCTACTGCGATGACAAAAAGAGATGCTGCCGCAATTATCGTTGCAATCCCACCTGGACCCATGTTTTAAGCCTACCTGAATCAGCTACGAGGAAGCGCGATTTCAGGGGTGCGATGCTCGCGATGAGCGACCAGACAAGATTCGTGATACTTCTTTATCTCTTTGATGAAGGATTTATCTCCATAAGGTCGACCATCTACTATCGACCCAGAACGAGCTTCTAATACAGCAATCACATCTTCTCCGGAAAGAGTTTTATGTGTTTCCAGTGCATGAGCTAGACAGAGAATCTCTTCTTCATTCTCTTTAATTAACTTTTCGGCCCGTTCGTATAAACCTCTTAAATTATCTTCGATTCGATCCGAAAGGGCGCGGCGTAATTCTCGATTTGAATCAGTTCGCCCTTTTCCTTTTCCACCACCCGGTGCGCCAACTTCTAATCTACGATTACTTGCATGGGATGAAATTGTTGATCCCATGCCCCAATGGCCTTCCATCAACCCTGCGATTGTCGTTGCGCTCTCCAAATCACCAGATACTCCTGATGAATTATCACCACCGAAGAAATGGCGTTCGCCAGCAAGAGATGCAAGTGAAACCAAAATATCTGCTTCATATTCCGTACGCCATCTAGTGAATTGATCATCTGGCGGAATACTGGCAACCATACCAAGGTAATCGCTGCCTTTTTCAATTGTGGCAATATCAATATTCATGTGTTGGCGAACTCGATAGGCGACCACAGCGTGACAAGCTTCGTGCACCGCAATCGCGTGGCGTTCACGATCAACATAATCAACGTCTTCGGATGGACCCAATTCCTTCTGCTGCTTAGCTTTAATTACATCTTGCCAAGTAATTTCGGTACGACCATCCCTAATTGCAAAGATCAAAGCTTCATTGATTGTGTCTTTTATCTTCGCACCGGTTGCATATGGTGTAATAATCGCAAGCTTTTCAATTTCCTCTTCTGTCAAAACATGTGAAACTTTGTTTAGGTAGCCAACATAAGTTCTAACGCGTCCTGCTTTGCTCGGATAACCGACTCGATACATTCGATCAATTCGACCCGGACGAAGTAAGGCTTCATCTAGCGCTTCAGGCATATTGGTTGCCATGACTACCAAAATTCGATACTTCGGCGGATTTTTCGGCCGCATTCCCAGAGTTCTGCGCACAATTCGATTGAAAAATCCACGTGGTTTCTTTAATCCAGAAAGTTCAGTCAACAATGCCTGCAAAGTTCCCATTCCAGCGCCACCACCTGCGGCACTTCCGGCAACAAATCTTTCCCGTGATAAAAGATTTAATGCACTTTCAGACAAATACGTTCCGCCATGACAGGAGTCAGCTGGGTTTTGCATCGCTGCGCCTTGGGTAGAAATTCCGCGATTACCAAGGGCATCAGCCTCGTCAAAAAATACAACTACGCCGCCGTAGCGCAGTGCAAGTTTGCGTAATTTTCTGAATAAAGACTTGACTTTTAGTACACCAACTCCAAAAAACATATTATTGAACGCACCTGGATCGACGAAAATAAATGGTTTTCCAGTTTCGCCCGCCATTGATTCAGCCATTAACGTTTTTCCGGTTCCAGGTGGTCCCCATAACAAGATACCGCCCGGAACATAACCACCATGTTTTTCGATGGACTCGGGATTTTCAAGGAACACTAAATTTTCGCGAATACGATCAAGAACATGATCTTGCCCCCAAACATCGCTAAATCTTGTTGAGATATCGTCAGGGAAATAGGTATCGATGCCACCGCGGCTTAGGAACCAAAACATTGCCACAAATTGAATTAATATAAAAAAGACCGCAAATAACAATTGCGCCAATAGGGGTAACGCTGCCCAGAGGGCTTTTGGTGCCATAAAAAGCGCTTGTGCTGGCGGTAATTTATATACCGCGCCGAGAATTACGGCAAGAATTGCGATCCAAATTAAAGCTTTAATTACGCGTGAAATTCTAAATCTCGTCCAGTCACTAAATTTATGAACTATTCGGTCAACAAATTTGAAATACGACTGCCAAATACCGTGATACGGGGAAAGAATTTCACTTAGCGCAAAGTGAACTTGGCGAATGATTTCAATTGCGGCTAAGTAAAAGATCCAAGTCCGATTGTTTGCAACTTCGATTGCGGCATCACTGAAAGAGAGCAGTGGGTTGTCGGACATTGCAGCCCAAACTAGAAATAAATATGTTCCAGCAAATAGCAGTGAGAATTTAGCGCGATCGAATAGAGTTAGATGCACTCGGGTCTTGCGATCAGCATCGCGAGTTCTACTTTGTATATTTGTCTCGCGGTTATTTAGGTTTGTGCTCATTTGGAACCTCTAACGGTAAATGAATCGCCAATTTTTGTCATTTCTTCGTTATATTTCTTTTGGCAGACAACTGAACAGCGCACAATAAACATATAAAGCTTGCTGCGATCAGGGGTTAACAAGACTGTTTGATCTATGTAGCTGGCTTTGCCTTTATAGTCATAAGTAAAGATGGTTCGAATACCCCGGGCGCCAACTTCTATTCGATCATAATCATCCAGTAAATTAATGTTATAGTTATTTTTATCGGATGCTTCGAGCCATTTAGTTACCGGTACAACTACATT
>JBDKLQ010000151.1:0-5623 GCA_039795555.1 Actinomycetota bacterium | reverse complement strand
GCAACAGTTACGGGTTTCATAACTGCAAATGGAGTTACTCGGCCGGTTCGTCCGACGCTAACTTGAATGTCCAATAGTTTTGTTACAACTTCTTCCGGCGGATACTTATAGGCGATTGCCCATTTTGGTGCTCGGGATGTAAAACCAATCTGGCGTTGTAAGTTGAATTGATCGACTTTTATTACAACGCCGTCAATTTCGTGGGAAAGATCGTGACGGTGGGTTTCATAATTCTGTATGTATTTTTTAACTTCCGCTTGAGATTTTAAAACTTTAAAATGATTACTAATAGGCAGTCCAAACGACTTTAGTAATTCATAAGATTCGCTCTGGCTTTTTAATTCCGAGCCGTCATAAGCACCAATTCCATGAACCAAAATCGACAAAGGTCGGGCGGCAGTAATTCTGGGATCTTTTTGGCGCAAACTTCCGGCGGCCGCATTTCTTGGATTTGCAAATGTAGTTTTTCCAGCCTCTTCGAGACTTTCGTTTAACTCTTTGAATGCTGAGAGCGGAAAATATATTTCACCGCGTACTTCAATTAATTTTGGTACATCTTTACCGGTAAGTTTTTGTGGCAGCTCTTTGATTGTTTTTACATTTAGCGTTACGTCTTCGCCAGTCACGCCATTGCCGCGAGTAAGCGCTTTAGTTAGAACCCCATTTTCGTACCGCAAATTTATGGCCAAACCATCAATTTTTAATTCGCATAGCCATTTTGCTTCGCTAGCTTCTTTTCCTACGCGCTCGAACCAAGCATTTAACTCTGATTCATCAAATACGTTATCTAAGCTCATCATCTTTTCGAGATGATCTACTTGTTCAAATGTTGTCGAAAATCCACCGCCAATATTTTGTGTGGGTGAATCTGCTTCTCTAAATTCTGGGTGGGCAGCTTCAAGTAGCTCTAACTCTTTTAATAGCGCATCAAATTGTGCATCGGAAATAATTGGATTATCTAAAACATAATATCTAAATTGATGATCTCGAATGCTTTCGGTTAATTCGGCAATTCTTTGACGCGGGTTCATGCGGTCTCGCTAATAGTTGCAGAACCTACGACGCGGTCGCCGTCGTAAATTACTGCTGCTTGTCCATTGGCAACACCTAGCAATGGTTCATTTAATTCAACTTCTAATACTTCGCCATTGGAACCAATTGCCCGATATTTGGCTGGTAATGCAGAACCATGCGCACGAACTTGAACAAAACCGGTCTGCCAATTTTGGCTAGGTTTTGCACCACACCAAATTGCTCTCGCACCAATAATTTTTGAGATCGCTAATTCTTCTTTTGGTCCAACAACAACCGTGTTTGATACTGGTTCAATTTTGAGAACAAAACGAGGTGACCCATCTGAAGTTGGGGTAGTCAAACCCAAACCTTTTCGCTGACCGATTGTGTAGGTATAGGCGCCATGATGTTCGCCTAATTTATTTCCTGCTTGATCAACTATTGGTCCAGTTTCGCTTCCAAGGCGTTCTCGCAACCAACCAGCGTTATCGCCACTTGGGACAAAACAAATGTCATGGCTATCTGGCTTATTGGCTACCGCCAATCCTCGACGTTCCGCTTCTTTTCTGATTTCAGATTTAGGGGTATCTCCTAATGGAAAATGAGCCCCTTGCAACTGCTCTTCATTCAATACAGCCAATACATAAGATTGATCTTTAGAAATATCTACTGCTCTATTGAGCGTTTTTCCATTTGGTGTTTCTTTCAAAATTGCGTAATGCCCAGTAACTACCCCGTCAAAACCCATCGCTTTGGCACGTTCTAAAACTGCGGCAAATTTAATTTTTTCATTGCACCGCAAACAAGGGTTAGGCGTTCGGCCAGCAGAATATTCGGATAGAAAATTTTCAACAACTTCTTGATGAAATTCTTCGGCCATATCCCAGATATAAAATGGGATACCAATTACATCCGCCGCTCTGCGTGCATCGTGTGAATCTTCAATTGTGCAACAGCCGCGAGCACCGGAACGATATTTCTGCGGATTTGATGACAGCGCTAAATGCACTCCAACTACTTGATGGCCAGCTTCTACAGCTCGGGCAGCTGCTACTGCGCTATCCACGCCACCACTCATTGCTGCTATCAATTTCATTTTGCTAAGCGCGCCTTTTCGATAACTGCTGGAAGAACTTCAAGTAATTTATCAATTTCGGTTTCGGAATTATTTGGGCCAATCGAAAATCTAATTGAGGATAGTGCAATTTCATCACTACGCCCCATCGCCATTAATACATGTGAAGGTCGATGAACTCCTGCGCTACAGGCAGCACCTGTCGAACAGGCGATTCCCTCCAAATCGAGCAACAATAAGAGCGTCTCCCCTGTTGTGCCTGGAATCGTTACATTAACTATTCCGGGCAAGGAATTTGAGTTTGTGTTGATTATGCAATCTTTAATTCCAGCATTGATTCCAGAAATTAATCGATTTTTCAGATCATTTATCTTTGAACTTGGGTAATTTTCGAGCACTGCTGCAAAAGCTGCCGCGAGTGGAGCATTTAATGTACCGCTCCTTATTTCTCGCTCTTGGCCACCGCCATGAAGAAGCGCCGGAATATCAATACCCCGCTTTAGAACAAGGGCACCGATTCCAATTGGGCCACCTAATTTATGGGCGTTAATTGACATGGCAGTCAAGCCAGAGAATTCAAGTGGAACTTTTCCAAGACTTTGCACTGCATCACAATGGACTGGAATTTCACCAGCGATTTTAATTACTTCTGAAATTGGTTGTAGCGCGCCGGTTTCATTGTTTGAGTGCATCACCGAAATTAGTGCGATTTCTGCTTCACGCTTTGAAATTAAATTACTTAAAAAATCGATATCAATTATACCGTCGTGGCTTACTGGAATTTCAATTACCTCGGCGCCTTCTTTTTCGGCTAACCACTTTGCCGGATCAAGCACTGCGTGATGCTCAATTGCTGAAACCACAATAACTTTTCGGTTTGATTTCCAAAATAAACCTTTTATGGCAAGGTTATTACTTTCAGTACCACTAGAGGTAAAAATAATTTCACTTGGTTTCGCGCTTACAAATTTTGCAATTTTTTCGCGAGCTTCTTCTAATGCTTTCCTTGTGTCACGGCCAAATGTATGCAAACTTGAAGGATTGCCAACTTCTTTTAATTGATTAATCAAAGCAGTTAAAGCTTCTTGCCGAAGTGGCGAAGTGGCGGCGTGATCAAGATAAATAGACATGATATGAGCCAATGTTACAAGCCGACCTCAGCTATCTCGAATCTTGAATTTTTTTGAAATTGGTTCGCTTTGAGTTGAGCAGAGTTACCGATAAACTCGAGTAATGCTCGCAGTAATCGCGCCCGGCCAAGGTTCACAAACACCTGGAATGTTCTTGCCGTGGTTAGCGGATGAATCTACAAAAAAATTATTGGCCAAATGGTCGCTTCATATTGACTTAGATTTGATTCGTCTTGGATCAACTGCATCAGCTGATGAAATTAGAGACACGGCTAACGCACAACCACTAATAGTTGCCGCCGGATTAATTGGGTTTGAAAAACTTGGGTTAACAAAATTTACCTCTGCTGCGGGACATTCGGTTGGCGAATTAACAGCTGCCGCAATCTCTGGAGTTATCTCACCAGTTCACGCACTTGAATTTGTTCGACAACGCGGTGTCGCGATGGTAAAAGCCGCCAGCGAATCCGAAACCGGAATGAGTGCAGTTTTGGGTGGCGACCGTGACGAAGTGTTGAAGTCTTTAAATAATTTGGGTTTAACTCCAGCAAACGATAACGGTGCCGGACAAATCGTTGCCGCTGGAGCATTGGATGCTTTGGAAAAACTGAATGAAAATCCCCCATCTGGCGCGCGAGTTCGACCCTTAGCGGTGGCTGGCGCTTTTCATACATCTGTAATGCAACCTGCAGTAGCTCAAGTTGCAAATTTCGTGCCAAAACTTTCGATTTCAAATCCAAAAGTTGCACTACTTTCAAATAAAGATGGTGCAACTGTCAGCACCGGTGAAGATGCAATCAATCGAATCGTTACTCAAGTTGCAAATCCGGTGCGGTGGGATTTATGTATGGTCTCTCTTCGTGAATTAGGAATTACTGGCGTAGTCGAACTTCCACCAGCTGGCACTTTGGTTGGTTTGCTAAAACGGGCCGAACCAAACATTGAAACCTTTGCTTTAAAGAACCCAGAAGATTTACCGGCGGCAATCGAGTTTGCAAAGAAGCATGGTGGTTCGTGATTAAAGTAAATAAAGGGTCGGACAGCGCAATCTTGTCAGTTGGCGCTTATCGCGCACCAAGATTAGTTTCAAACGAAGAAATTGTTTCAAAAATTGATTCATCAGATGAATGGATTCGGCAACGTACTGGAATTGAGACGCGTAGATTTGCGGATAGCAATGTTGACGTTATTGACATGGCTGAAGCGGCTTCACTTGAAGCAATTAAGCGCGCTGGAATAACGGTAGATCAAATCGACACGGTTATTTTCGCCTCCATCACTTACCCTTTTCAAACTCCAAGCGCCGCTACTGGATTAATTGCACGACTTGGTAACTTTAAAGCTGCAGCCATGGACTTAGGTGCCGCCTGTGCTGGTTTTACATATGGCGTTGGATTGGCAAGTGATTTAGTTCGTGGCGGAACTTCTAAATATGTTTTAGTTGTAGGTTCTGAAAAGTTCACTGACTTTTTAAATTTGGAAGATCGAGCTACTGCATTTATTTTTGCAGATGGCGCGGGTGCAGTAATTATTGGTCCCGCTCCAGAACCAGGAATTGG
Source organism: Actinomycetota bacterium (assembly GCA_039795555.1). Taxonomy (GTDB): domain Bacteria; phylum Actinomycetota; class Actinomycetes; order Nanopelagicales; family Nanopelagicaceae; genus ZLKRG08. The sequence goes on along the minus strand of JBDKLQ010000151.1, from coordinate 845 downwards.
TCCCACAATTTGGGGTTCGGATGCAGATTCACGTGATGCGATATGGATGAATCCGTCGTGGTTAGAGTTTAAAAATAATCCAAATGCACCTTGGCCATTTATTGCTCAAGAAGGACAAAAAGTATTTAGGTGGGCAGTTTTTTCAATCAGCAAAATTGGTAATGCGGCAATTGATGCAGCTGGTATTTCTCCGGAAGAATTAAAAGCTTTTATTCCACATCAAGCCAATTTACGAATTATTGAAACAATGGCAAAAGATATGAAATTGCCGGAATCAATTGCGATTGCAGATGACATTCGTGAAACTGGAAACACTTCTGCCGCTTCAATTCCACTCGCGATGGATACCTTGCTCAAAAAACACCCCGAACTGCATGGTGGTCTGGCTCTCATAATTGGTTACGGAGCAGGGCTGGTTTATGCGGGACAAGTCGTTAAATTGCCACCAAAGCCTGCGGCTACTAGCAAGTAAAAGCAATCGCGTTAGAGAATATGGCATCAAGTCACACTGGTTAACGTTAGGAAAATAAATTAATGGCACTTTCACAAGATGCAGTTCTTTCGGGTATTAAAGAAATCGTAGAAGAAGTTGCGGGTATCCCAGCTGCTTCTGTCGAAATGGGAAAGAACTTCACAGAAGATCTTGATGTTGATTCTCTAAGCATGGTTGAAGTAGTTGTTGCGGCTGAGGAACGTTTTGGCGTAAAAATTCCTGATGATCAGGTCGCTGGACTTGCAACTGTAGGCGATGCAGTTAATTTCATCGTAAAAGCTTCAAACTAATTAAATGGCGCAAAAGCGCGTAGTTGTCACCGGGTTAGGTGCAACAACTCCCCTCGGCGGAG
>JBDKLQ010000150.1:0-17141 GCA_039795555.1 Actinomycetota bacterium | reverse complement strand
AAGAAGAGAATCGCTGAAGTGGTCCAGACTGCGCTCCAACCAAAGAATTTGGTAAAAGAAAGTAACGGCGCAATTTTTGTGTCGGTTACCTGTTTAATACCAATTAGAAGTCCGGTGGAGATTAACCATCCCACTGCAGCCGCGATAAGTCCCTCAAGTAGGAATGGCAATTGAATTTCCCAACTTGTGGCGCCGACTAATTTCATCACACCGGTTTCGCGTCGCCGATTATGGGCCGCAATTCGAAGTGTGTTACTAATCAATAGCGCCGCAGTTAAGACTGAGAACAGACCAATAACTAATGCGCCATTCCGCAATACATTTAATAATTTAAAGAATTTATCCAAAATTGTTCTCTGATCCTGAACCACATCCACACCTGGACGGCCCGAGAAGGCGCTAACAATCACACCAAACTTGGTTGGGTCTTTTAATTTAACGCGGAAGCTTTCGGGCAATTGATCGGCGGATACATTTTGAGCAATTGCGGAGCCTTTGAAACGTTCTTGAAAACGCTTAAATGCTTCCTGTTGTGTTTCGTAATAAACCTTATCTACGACAGGTAACGCCTTTAAATCATCTTGAATCGCCAATCGCTGGTCTGCGTTAACAACTCCACCGGAGCAAGAAGCAGATTCGGAAAGTGAACCGCATAAAAATATTGAAACTTCAATTTTGTCGTACCAGTAATCTTTCATGGCCCGAACTTGAGAATTTGCGAGCAATCCCATGCCTAGGAGTGAAAGTGAAATTGCCATCGTGACAATTACGGCAAAAGTCATTGTGGCATTGCGACGAAGACCGATTCCGACTTCATTAGCTACGAATTTTGCGCGCACGTTTAGCTCCTAATTTTCTAATCTCAACCGGTGTAGCCATATACGCCGCGAACTTGGTCGCGAACTACATGGCCTTCTGCTAATTCAATAACGCGTTTGCGCATCTGATCCACAATTCCTGCATCGTGTGTCGCCATAATTACTGTGGTTCCTTCACGATTTATGCGATCGAGTAATTTCATAATGCCAACGGATGTTGCTGGATCTAAGTTTCCAGTTGGTTCGTCGGCAATCAATATTTGAGGGCGGCTGACATAGGCACGGGCAATGGCCACGCGTTGCTGTTCGCCACCTGAGATTTCGGTTGGAAAACGATCGGCTTTATCAGCCAAACCAACTAATTCAAGAGTCTCTGGAACTTTGCGATCAATTATTTTTTGAGTAAAACCGAGAACGTGTAGCGTAAATGCCACGTTTTCTGCAATTGTTTTATTTGGCAGTAATCGAAAATCCTGAAAAACAGTTCCGATTTGGCGACGAAATTCAGGGACTTTGTGATTTGGAAGAGTGTTTAAATCTTTACCAGCGACGTGAATAACACCAGACGTTGGTTTCTCTTCGCGCAAAACCAACCGCAAAAATGTTGATTTACCGGAACCGGAAAGGCCAACTAAAAATACGAATTCGCCTTTTTTAATTTCGATGTTGATGGAATCAAGTGCGGGACGTTCCTGTCCGCTATAGACCTTGGTGACGTTCTCAAACCGAATCACTTATTACTCCATCCACGTCCAGATGAGATTTGCCATCTCATTTCGTGTCGAGCCTTTAGTCTAAAAGGGGAGAGCAGGATTTACTCTGATTTCGAGCGCTATCCGAGGCAAATTCTCAGGAAGATAAGCGTGAATTAATTAACTTTCGGAAAAATCACGCCAGAATCTTTACAGCATTGGTTATAGCTTTTGGATAAAGCTTAGGAATTACTTGACCGCCGCCAACGAATACCAGCTGCGATGAATTCATCGATTTCGCCATCTAAAACTGCGCCGGTATTTCCAGTTTCATAATCAGTTCGCAAATCCTTCACCATTTGATATGGCGCTAAAACATAAGAACGCATCTGATTTCCCCACGATCCACTGTTATCTCCTTTAAGAGCATTAATTTTTGCTTGTTCTTCTTGACGGCGGCGTTCTAATAATTTTGATTGCAAAACTGCCATTGCAGTAGCTTTATTTTGAATTTGGGAACGTTCGTTCTGACACGAAACTACGATTCCAGTCGGGATATGTGTAATTCGCACCGCAGAGTCAGTCGTATTAACGCCTTGACCGCCCGGGCCTGACGAACGATAAACATCAACTCGAATTTCTTTTTCATCAATTTCAATGTGATCGCTTTGGTCTACTACTGGAACAATTTCAACGCCAGCGAAGGATGTATGGCGCCGAGATTGGCTATCAAATGGCGAAATTCGAACTAAGCGGTGTGTTCCTTGTTCGACCGAAAGTGTTCCATATGCGTAGGGTGCACTTACGCGAAAAGTAGTTGACTTGATTCCGGCCTCTTCGGCATACGAAGTTTCCAAAACATCAACTTTGTAATTGTGACGCTCGCAGTAACGTAAATACATTCGCTGCAACATTTGCGCCCAATCTGCCGCTTCAACTCCACCAGCTTCAGAGCGAATTGTTACAAGTGCGTCTCGATCGTCATATTCACCATTTAGAAGAGTTTGGATTTCTAAATCTTCTATTGATTTGGTAATCGCATCGAGTTCTTTATCTACATCAGCGAGAGCAGATTTATCATTTTCTTCTTTTGCTAAATCAAGCAAAACTGGCAGATCGACAATTCGGCCGCGCAAAGATCCCAAAGTTTTTATCTGATTTTGGGTATGAGACAACTTGCTAGTCACCTTTTGAGCATTTGCCACGTCATCCCACAAATTTGGCGCCGCAGCTGCCTGCTCCAACTTGGCAGCTTCTTCTTTCAATTTTGGCAAATCTAAAACTTTTTCGATGCCCGAAAGAGTGGACTCTAGTTGCGCCAATTCCGCTGCATATTCTCTCTCGGCCATGCGAGTAGGGTACTAGTTGCTTTGGATTCGATTAGAATTTGATTTAAATGAAGCGAATAAATCGGGAAAATCGAATATCTGCAGCATTTACTTTGATGATTTTAGAAACTTCCGTTCTCATTTCTATCGCAATCTATTTAATTTACAAAAATTGTACAGCCACGAATACGTCTGATTCGAAGGCGCTTTCTGCCGAAATTGGTGCGGCGATTTTTGGTTCAATTATTTTTTCCATCCTAACTTTAGGAATTAGAAAAGCGAAACGGTATGCCTTTGCGCCAACTTTTCTGTTTAATCTGATTTTTCTTGGTGTATCGAAATATATGGTTGATGAATCATTTTGGATTGGGGCTATTCCGCTGGTCGCCACCTCCTTGGCGTTGCTTTTATTGGTAGGTTCGTTAGTTAATGAGTAGCGCCCCTCACAAAAAAGAAGACCCGAGAAGAAGATAGGCTAAGACCCGTGACCAATGGTGATCTCGGAGCCAATGAGTGGCTTGTAGACGAGATGTTCGAGTCATATTCAAAAGATCCAAATTCTGTAGATCCCGTTTGGCGTGATTACTTCCTAAAAACAAAAGGTTCAAATGGAAGCGCACCAACCAATACGCAATCTGCTTCAGTAACGCAAGCGACTTCAACAAATCAAAACGGATCATCATTAGCAGGCGCGCCTCGCGGTGGAGTTCCACCAATTCCGAAAGCAGATACGGGTTCGATAGCGCCTCAATTTATTCAACAAACTTCTGCACCAGTTATTCAACAAACATCTGTTCCGATAGCGCCACCGGCACAGCCAGCCGAGCCAAATCAACAGGTACAACAAGTTCCAGAAACTCAAGTTCCACCAACTCAAGTTTCACAACAGGAAGTTTTAAAACAATCATTCGCACCTGCAGCAACGCCAGCAGATCCAATTGTTAAACCAGCACCAGTTGTTACATCACCGGGTTCGGCTCGAATTGAAGTCTTGCGCGGGGTGTCAGGACGCGTAGTGCAAAGCATGGAAGCTTCGCTTTCAGTTCCAACTGCAACAAGCGTTCGTGCAATTCCGGCGAAATTATTAATCGATAATCGAATTGTCATTAACAATCACTTAAAGCGTGGTCGCGGTGGAAAAGTTTCATTCACCCATCTGATTGCTTACGCGATGATCAAAGCAATTCGTAAATTGCCAGAGATGAATACTTTTTTCACTGAACAAGATGGAAAACCAGCAGTTGGTTATCCAGAACACATCAATCTTGGTATCGCTATTGATTTGGCTAAAGAAGATGGAACTCGTCAATTACTAGTCCCATCAATTAAGGGCTGCGAAAACTTAGATTTCGCTCAATTCTGGAATGCATATGAAGAAACTGTTAAAAAGGCGCGCAATGGCCAATTAACAGTTGAAGATTTTTCAGGCACCACTGTTTCGCTAACTAATCCGGGCACAATCGGCACAGTTCATTCAGTGCCGCGATTGGTTCAAGGCCAAGGTTTAATTCTTGGCGTTGGCGCAATGGATTACCCAGCCGAATTCCAGGGCGCAAGCGAAGAAACATTGAATAACATGGGCGTTGGCAAAGTAGTCACGCTAACTAGCACGTATGACCACCGAATTATTCAAGGTGCGCAATCTGGTGATTTCTTAAAAATTATCAATGAAGAATTAATTAGCGATGAGTTCTATCGCGAAGTTTTTGAAGCAGTTCGCGTTCCATATGCGCCTATTAAATGGTTTACCGATGTTGATTCTTCAACTGATGGAGATATTGATAAAGCAGGTCGGGTCCAACAATTAATTCAGGCTTACCGCAGTCGTGGGCACCTAATTGCTGATGTCGATCCATTAACCTACGAACAACGCGAGCACCCAGACGTTGATGTTAGAACTTACGGACTGACACTTTGGGACTTGGATCGAGTATTCCCAACTGGTGGTTTTGGCGGCAAGTCACATATGAAATTACGCGAAATTCTAGGAATTTTGCGCAATGGTTATTGCCGAACAACTTCGGTGCAATTTACCCACATTCAAAATCCAGAAGAACGTAAATGGATTCAAAATCGTTTCGAAGCTCGAATTCCAAAAATGGAACAGAGCCGCCAGCTTCATATCTTGCGCAAACTAAATAGTGCAGAAGCATTTGAAACATTTTTGCAAACCAAATTCGTTGGCCAGAAGCGTTTTTCACTAGAAGGCGGCGAATCGGTAATTCCATTGCTAGATGCAGTTTTATCAGCGGCAGCTGATGCAAAACTCGACGAAGTTTGCATTGGTATGCCGCACCGCGGTCGATTAAATGTCTTAGCAAACATAGCTGGTAAATCACATGGCCAAATTTTCCAAGAGTTTGAAGGCCATTACGCCGAAAACGAAGTTCAAGGTTCCGGCGACGTTAAGTACCACTTGGGTACCGAGGGCGTCTTTACCGCCGCAAATGGAGCATCAACCAAAGTTTATTTAGCTGCAAACCCATCACACTTAGAAGCAGTTAATCCAGTTCTTGAAGGAATTGTTCGCGCAAAGCAAGATAAATTAAATATCAAACAAGCTTATTCAGTCATGCCAATTTTGATTCATGGCGATGCTGCCTTTGCTGGTCAAGGTGTAGTTGCCGAGACCATGCAATTTTCACAATTAAGTGGTTATCGCACTGGTGGCACGATGCACATCATCATCAATAACCAAGTTGGATTTACCACCTCACCAAACTCTTCTAGAACTTCGTTATATGCAACTGACGTAGCAAAAATGGTCCAAGCGCCAATTTTCCGAGTAAATGGTGATGATCCGGAAGCATGCGTTCGTGTTGCCGAAATTGCATTCGCTTATCGCGAGGCATTCCACAAAGATGTTGTTATAGACATGATTTGTTATCGCCGTCGTGGTCACAACGAAGGCGACGAACCTAGCTTCACGCAACCGATGATGTATCGCTTAATCGATGCCAAGCGCACCACTAGAACACTTTATGCCGAATCGTTAGTAGGTCGTGGCGATATCACTCCGGAACAAAACGAAGCGATCAGCGCTGAATTTGCCGCAACATTAGAATCAATTTATAACGCAGTTCATGATACTGAACCAGAAAATCCAATCTGGAATGTGCCAAAGACACCAGAAGCAAATGAAATTCAAACTGCAATTACCGAAGACACTGCCCGAAAGATTGCGGCAACCCAAGTTGCAATCCCAGAAGGTTTCACAGTCCATCCAAAACTTTTGCCGCAATTACAACGTCGCGTTGAAATGTTAAACGACGGAACAATTGATTGGGGAATGGGCGAAATCTTGGCCTATGGTTCGTTAATTCAAGATGGCCATCCAGTTCGAATTGCTGGACAAGATGCCCGTCGCGGAACATTTAGCCATCGCCATGCAGTCGTCATTGATAAAGAAAATGGCAGCGAGTGGACTCCGCTCCGTGCGCTGACCCATGACGATAGCCATTTCTTTGTCGTTGATTCTTTGCTTTCAGAATATGCCGCACTTGGTTTTGAATATGGATATTCGACAGAACGTCCTGATGCGCTTGTAATTTGGGAAGCCCAGTTCGGCGATTTCGCAAATGGTGCTCAGACAGTTATTGATGAATTTATTTCATCATCACTTCAGAAATGGGGCGAGCGTTCTTCAGTTGTGATGGCGCTCCCGCACGGATACGAAGGACAAGGGCCGGATCACTCTTCGGCGCGAATCGAACGTTATTTGCAACTTTGCGCGGAACAAAACATGACTGTTGCTCAAACAACAACACCAGCCCAACACTTCCATTTATTGCGTTGGCATGTAAATAATCCAGCCCGCAGACCATTAATTGCATTCACGCCAAAATCAATGCTGCGCATGAAAGCAGCTGCTTCGAAATTAAGTGACTTTACTTCCGGCACTTTCCAGCCAGTAATTGATGACCCAACTGTGCAAAACGCCACGCGTTTAATTTTCTGTTCTGGTCGAATTTATTACGATTTAATCGCCGAGCGCGAACGCCTTGGTGAGAATTCAACTGCAATTGTTCGGGTTGAATTGCTTTATCCATTGCCAGCAAAAGAAATGGCAGAAATTGCGGCGAAGCATCCAAATGCGAATCTACTTTGGGTACAAGATGAACCAGCGAACCAAGGTCCATGGTCGTTTATTGCGTTACGCACTGCAGAACAATTTGGTGGTCGTGGCTTTGGCGGTCGCACTTTGCGTCGCGTTTCTCGCCGCGCAACAGCTAGCCCAGCAACTGGTAATCACCATTTACATGAAGTAGAGCAGAAGTCGCTTCTGCTTGAAGCGTTTACTCGCTAAAAATGAAATTTTGGCGGAAATTAAATAGAAACGAAAAATTTGCGATCATTTTCGGCGTTGCTTTTAGTTGGATGATTACGCGTACATTTGAAGATGGAAATCTCCTAGTCACGTCAGTGGTAACAATTTTTTGTGCGGCTGCTTCACTTTTTTTGTATCGAATTTTGTATCGAATACTAAATTATTTTATTTCAATAACTAAATTACATTGAATCCACATTGAATCTAAATTGAATCTACTTTAAATTTAATTTAAACAATTATCTTTGCGTCAACTAAGTTCATAGGAATTGGTCCCCATTGGCGAGAATCAACGCTTTCAAGTTGGTTGTCGCCTTCAACCCAAATCATCAATTGATCGGTATTTGCTGACATATTCATTCGTTTGATTCGCTTAATCATTGTTTGGCCTTCGCGATCAAAAATAACAATGTCTCCAATCATCAGGCGATCAAGTTGTTTTTGGCGACGCCTACCTTCTTTTGCAATCGAGGCATAAATCATCAATGCCCCATCTTTGAAGGTAGGGGCCATTGAATTGCCCGTAATCTTCACAACACCCAGCCGTTGGCCAAGGAAAATAGCCATGAGAAGTGAAGGAATAGCGGAGATGCGAAAAGCGTTCATCAGAAGTAGTCTTTCACACTAAGGGATTTTAAATAAGGGCAATAAAGTAGTTAGCAGTCAGTATTAAGCGGTAAGCAAGTTGAGCAGTTAAAAGTATTAAAAACGGCAGTAACCAATCAAAAAGCAGTAGTAACCAATCAAAAAACAATAGACGTAGTTCAAACTCAGGAGAGATAAATGAATCTAAAGATTAGAACCGCAAGCGCACACTGTGACTTGCCATGTGGAGTTTACGATCCAGCCCAGGCGCGAATCGAAGCGCTATCGGTAAAAGCTTGTATGGAAAAGTACGCAGCAAGCTCAGATCCTGATTTCAAATCGCGCGCAGTTTCAATTAAGGAAGCTCGCTCATCTATGGTCAAAGAACACCTATGGGTACTTTGGACAGATTACTTCAAGCCAAATCACTTTGAATCACATCCGCAACTTCACAGCCTATTTAATGAGGCGACTAAGTTGGCTGGTGCGGCAGGCACAAAGAGCACAAACGACCCAGCAGTTGCAGATAAGTTAATCGCGAAGATTGACGAAATTGCAGAAATTTTCTGGGCAACCAAGAAATAAACAGAAAAATAAAAATTATTTAGATTCAAATAGTTTTTGAGCAGCGGTGCGGGCGAGGAAAGTTACTCGCTCCACCGTTGATCTTTTTTGGATAGCTTTTAAAACTAAGCGCTCGCCTTCATAAATTTCACAAGAAAAAGTAAGCACGTTATTTAATTCACCCTCTTGAGCAACACATTCAGCGCTAGCTTGAAGCTCGGCGCCGATCGCTGCGGAGGTCGCCGCTTCCAAAGTCATTGAATTTAATATTGTTGAAATTCCGGTGCCACAATATTCGTCGAGAGCTGCAATGGCCGCTGATTCAAGAAGCGAAATCAAATTTGCATTTGAAACTACAGTTAAATCTCCCACTCCCTGCGCCGCCAAAGTATCACCTGGACGAACTGTCATTGTTGCAAAACCAAGAACGCCGACCAATGGCGGCATTGTCGATTCAGCTAATGGCAGATTCTCTGCTGCGGAGGACATGAGCCATATTTAATACTAGTAATAGTGAAAAGTGGGTGAAGCTGAGTCGATTATTTGAGGATTTAAGACTCAAATTTATTGAATACTGGCTATTAATTGTTGCCTTCTGGGTTGCCAAATTCTTGCGTTCCCTCGATATGAATTTCTTGATGAATCACATTGCCGAATTCATCTATTTCAATTGAGACCTGACTCATTTTAAATTCAGTTACATATTGGGCAGCTTTAGCACCTTGATTATGAATCTGCATGTGAATCGAGTCATGAAGTTCTTGTGGTGCGGTTTCGCAGCAGGCGCCACGAAGCAAAGTTTGCATCAATTCATGCATCTTTCGTTCCGCTTCAAGATCGGCGCGACAGCCAGCGCAAACTTCTAAGTGTCGATCAACAATTGTTGGATCAATCTCTAGAACTTCAAAAAATTGTGCTCCATCAGCAATCAATACGAGCGCATCATGAACTTGGAAACAAGCGATCTCATTAGAACTCATTTTTGATCACCGCCCAAGGATTTTTTGGACGTATTTACATAACCAAGCTCTTTGGCATAGCTGGCCAACTTTTCGCGAAGTTGTTTACGACCTCGGTGTAAACGAGACATGATGGTTCCGGCTGGAACACCAACAATGTCGGAAATTTCTTTATAGGAAAATCCTTCTACGTCAGCTAAATAAACCGCAATCCGAAACTCTTCAGGAATTTCTTGTAGCGCGCGCTTGATGTCGCTGTCTGGCAAATTTTCTAGCGCCGAAATTTCCGCTGATTTTCCTTGGTCTGAAGTGTGGGACTGCGCTTTCGCTAATTGCCAATCCTCAATTTCAGGTTCGGCAGATAATTGAGGTTGGCGTTGTGCCTTTCGATAGTTATTTATAAAAGTTGTTTGCAAAACGCGGTAAAGCCAAGCTTTTAAATTTGTACCTTGTTCAAATTGATGAAACGAGGAGAAAGCCTTTAATAAAGTGTCTTGTACTAAATCTTTTGCATCATCTGGATTTTTTGTGTATCGAAGTGCAGCGGCATAAAGCTGATCAGTAAATGCCAAGGCATCACGTTCGAACCGCGCAGCTTTATCAGCCGGGGTTTCTTTGACCAGATCCATTGATGCCATTACAGGCAAGGTTATCGGGGCAAAGTTCGCTTGTATAAATTGAGCCAACTTGAGCGCGGCCGCTTCATTTTTAAGCGTCTGCTGATCGCGCTTCACCGATTTAACAATTGTGACCACGCCACTAAAACGCCACTTAGTCAATAGTTATTCCGCTAGACCGCATCGAGCATAGGACGGGCAGGCACTGGAATGACTCGACCATTAGGTGAGGTCCATTCGCAAGATCCATCTGGAAAAGATTTTAATTTCCAATTTCCATGAGTTTTGAGTCGGTGATGTCGTTTGCAGAGCGCACCCATATTTTCTGGATTTGTCTTGCCGCCTTTTTCCCATGGAATTGCATGATCAATTTCGGATCGTAGAGCCGATTTTCGACAACCGGGAAATCTGCAGGTGCGATCGCGCGCAATTAGGAAATCTTGTAATTGTTGTGGTGGTATATATGTTTCTCGACCCATATCAAGCAAATTACCAGTGCCGGGATCAGTAATGAACTTCTTCCATTTTCCATCATTTGCAAAGTGGCGTGCAACATCTGCCGGAATTGGGCCATAACCAGTTAAGAATCCTGGATTATTTGCCAATCCAAGCGCAGTTGCTAAATCCATCACTATATTTATCGAAGCTGGACGCCGATGATGTTTTACCAGGTTGCCTTTCATTGAAATCGCAAGTTCAGCAATTTCAATTAATGCATCTGCCCGACGATTTTCCATAGATCGATCAACAATCTCTTTTGCAATTCCAAGTTCTTCATTTGCCTTTTCGATTTCAACAAAAGTTTCGATTGCGTTCATAACAGTTTGGGCACCGGCTGCTGGCAGAATCGCTAGGACTTGCGACATTCCATCAGAATCTGGATAGCAACGAACGCTCCTAGTTTCCATGGCTTGCTCAACTTTTACCGCAAATAAATCAGGCGCTAATTTTGCGAATGCGCTTCTTACCTTTAATTCGACTTGGCGGGGAGTGTGAAATTCTGAATAAGAAATGCCAACTTTTTCAATCTCTTCAATTGCTTCTTTGGGTACGCCCAAGCGAATAGCTGATTCAATTTCACGGGCAATGGAATCAGCATGTTTGATGGAGATATCACCAGCGGCTAACGCTTCACAGGTAGCAGGCAACTCCTTTACTAAGGTACGCGCGACATCAATTCGGGTCTGAGCGGTATTTGCCGAAATTCTTAGCGCAGTTGCGACCTCATCTCGTTCGGACTGATCTACACCTTCAAAAATCTTTTCTGGCTCGGTAGAGGATTCACCAGCAACGGCGACGATTGCCTCTTGAAATTCAAAATTAATCCAACTGACATGCCTTTCGAAAGCCGTTAAAAAATCTACGCGATCAGATGGGCAGAGCGTCATCGGATCTGTTTCAAGTATTTTTAACAGCGATTGTGGATTAGGGCGCACTTTCGTGAGTCCTTCGATTTCAGGATTTCGAACTTCAGGCAATTCACCAGCAGTGCTCATCTTTTTGATGGTTTCGTGTGCTGAATGAATCATGGCTTAAGCCTTTAATTGAGGGGTGACAAAAAAATTTGGATATCCACATGAAGATTCTCGGTTCATACTCAGGTTTAGCAGATGGCCTTCTTAGATTCACGCCTTAAATTCTGAATATGAAAAAACGAATAACTTCAATTTTGTTAGCCATATCGGCACCATTGCTTTTAATTGGCGCATTGTTATTGAACGGGGTAGCGCCATCTCATGCAGCACAGTGCGCAACTACGCAAGCGTTAACCGAAGGACCATATTACGTTGCAGGCAATTTTGTTAAATCAAACATTATTAGCGGTCAAACTGGTGCAAAAACCAAATTAACGATTACGGTTGTAGATAGCAATTGCCAACCGGTATCTGGCGCTCGAGTGGATATTTGGCATACAAACGCGGCTGGGCAATATTCCGGCGTAAATGGAAATTCGCAAACATTCTTACGTGGCACTCAAACGACAAACTCAGCAGGAAAAGTAGTTTTCACGACAATTTATCCTGGGTGGTATCCAGGTCGAACCATGCATATCCATTTTAAAGTTTGGCAAGACGGTCAAGAAGTCTTGACTTCGCAATGGTTTTCCAGCGATGCTAACAATGCAAAGATTTATAGGACTGGTGCTTATGCCGCCCGAGGAAATCAAAATACGTCGCTGGCAGCTGATCGAATCTACAACGAATTGAGCAATCCAAAAGCAAACACTTTGAAATTGAATTTTCCTAATTCGAAATCGATTAATGCAATTGCAAAGATTGTAATTCCCGCTTAATTACCCTCTTTGAGTTCGGTCGGAGCGCCGTGGACATTTAAAATTTCCTCGGCGCTCTTTGGCATGGATGTTCCGCCCAATTTGTGTGAATTATTTTCACCACTTCGATTTAATTTCGCAGCAACTTCACTTGCAGGTTTTAAATGTTGTGCCGGAACTGTTCCTAATAAGCCCTTTTGGAAATCTTCAAACGCTTGGAGAACTTCGCGCTTGGTATTCATAACGAACGGTCCCATCCAAGCCACCGGTTCATTAATTGGTAAACCACCGAGAATAAATAAATCCATTTCAGGTGCCTTTGAATCTTGAATATTTGCTGCGCGAATAACAATCGTGTCACCGTCACCAAAAACGGTTAGCTGGCCTACTTGAATTGGTCGCTGTTCAGATCCGGCAAAGCCATAACCATTCAACGTGTAAACAAGCGCGTTGTAATTTTTGTTCCAAGGCAAACGAAGTTCAGCGCCAGCTTGTAACGTTGCGTGAATCAATGTAATTGGAGTTTGGGTACGTCCTGGACCTTGATATCCAGCAACATCTCCTGCGATAACGCGAAGTAGTGCGCCACCATCATGTGAAGCTAATAATTTAACTTGGCTGGCGCGGAGATCTTGATATGCAGGTGGTGACCATTTTTTTGCAGCCGGAAGATTTACCCAAAGTTGAAAACCGTGAAAAAGTCCACCACTCATGACCAAATGCTCTGGTGGTGTTTCGATGTGCAAAATTCCGCCACCAGCAGTCATCCATTGAGTATCGCCATTTGTAATTGTTCCACCGCCACCGTGCGAATCTTGGTGATCGAAAATTCCATCAATAATGTACGTAACTGTTTCGAAACCGCGATGTGGGTGCCATGGCGTTCCCTTTGGTTCTCCGGGTGCGTACTCGACTTCACCCATTTGATCTAAATGAATAAACGGATCTAATTCATTTAATTCAACGCCGGCAAATGCGCGTCGAACTGGAAAGCCTTCACCTTCATATCCTTGAGGTGCAGTAGTCACTGATTTAACTGGGCGCGGCCGAGCATCCGCTGCCGCAATTACTTTAGGCAGAATCGTTATATCTTCAACTGTTACTGCTGGCATCTTCGGCTCGTTTCTAATTGTTCAATATTTCAATATTTCAATTATCCTGAATTTAGAGATCCAAATTAAGGAAGTTGAATTTTCAACTAAAGTTTATAACAATTTATTGTGTAATTTAATTCCAATTGCGTTTTATAAGGCGAGATCAATCTGTGATTTTTATCCGTCACGTTTAAGCAAACATTTCGCAGGTGCGATGTATTGACTGAAAGACTGCAACGGCAGTTAAATTAAAGCGCTTTGAGCGCGCTTACAACTTTAGTCAATGAAGCTTTTGCATCTCCAAATAACAAAGTGGTCTTTGGATCGTAGAGCAACTCATTTTCAATTCCAGCAAAACCTGGACGCATCGAACGCTTCAAGAAAATAATGTTCGCGGCATTTTCTACCTCCAAAATCGGCATGCCATAAATAGGCGCGCCCGGGGTAGTTTTCGCAGCTGGATTAACTACGTCATTTGCGCCAACAACTAGCGCCACATCTGTCTGTGCAAATGTTGGATTAATTTCTTCCATCTCAACTAATTGTTCGTATGGAACATTTGCTTCTGCTAACAAGACATTCATGTGTCCTGGCATGCGGCCTGCAACTGGATGAATTCCATAAGCAACATCAATCCCTTTAGCAATCAGAACGTCAGCCATTTCGCGAACAGTGTGCTGCGCTTGCGCCACGGCTAAACCGAAACCTGGAACAATCACAACGCGACGGGCATAGTTCAACAAAATTGCAACATCATCAGGAGAACCGGATCGAACTGGACGCGTTTCTTCGGTGCCAGATTGCGCCGTTGCCTTTGCCGTGAAAGCGCCAAACAAAGTTCCAAATAACGAGCGACCCATTGCCTGCGCCATCAATCGAGTCAAAATTGTTCCGGAAGCGCCGACCAAAGTTCCAGCCACAATCAACAAAATGTTCTGCAATACATAGCCGCTTGCAGCAACAGTCAGCCCAGTAAATGCATTCAATAATGAAATAACAATCGGAACGTCGGCGCCACCAACTGGCAGCACGAACAAAATTCCAAATAGCAACGAGAGCCCCGCCAAAATAAGCAGCAGCGTTGAACCGCCATTAACTCCAAGTAGACCCGAGAAAACGCCAATCGCAATCAAAGTCCCAGCAATTATGAATCGACCACCAGGGAAAATAACTGGGCGCGTGGTCATTAATTCTTGTAACTTTGCAAAAGTAATGACTGATCCGCTGAATGAAATACAACCAACCACAACGGTAAAGACAGTTGCAACGACTTCTATCGGAGTTGATTTTTCGCCAAGTCTTAAATATTCAACAATTGCCACAAGGGCAGCTGCGCCGCCACCCACACCATTAAATAGCGCAACCAACTGTGGCATCTGTGTCATTTGAACTTTACGAGCTGCTGGAACACCAACTGCCACGCCAAATAAAATTGCAACCAAAATCAGTGGAAGGTTCTTAATTTTTTCGCCGCCGTGGTCATAGAAAAAAACCACAAAG
Source organism: Actinomycetota bacterium (assembly GCA_039795555.1). GTDB lineage: Bacteria > Actinomycetota > Actinomycetes > Nanopelagicales > Nanopelagicaceae > ZLKRG08. The sequence continues at coordinate 2,385 of JBDKLQ010000150.1, read as the reverse complement.
GTAGCTATCGCGGCACCGATGGCACCGATAATGTTTCCGCGGCGTGCGCTTTTAGGCGCCGATAAACCTTTCAAAGCCAAAATAAAGGCAACTGATGCAACTAAACCAATTAAGTCGTAAAGATTGCGGCTCATGGTTATTTTTCCTTCTTGCCTTTAAACATTTCTAACATTCGATCGGTTACGACGAACCCACCGACCATATTTATCGTTGCTAAAACCACGGCAAGTATTGAAAGAACTAACGAAAGTGTCGTGTCCGCTTCGCCAGCAACCACGATTGCGCCAACCAAAATGACACCATGAATTGCATTGGCTCCCGACATCAATGGCGTATGCAAAGTTGTCGAAACCTTTGAAACCACTTCGAAGCCAACGAAAATCGCCAAAGTAAAAATGGCGAGTAACGCTAATCCATTACTCATGCGCTAGCTCCTTGTTTTACGCCATCGTGTGCTAATACTGATGCTTTGACAATTTCATCTTCAAAATCAATGTTTAATGAAACGGGATTTCCATCAGCTGCCGGCTTAGTTATCAAGGTCAATAAGTTGACTACATTTCGTGAAAACAAACTAGAAGCGTGGAATGGTAAAGAACTAGGAACATCTTTACCGCCCCAAATAATTACTCCAGTTTCAGTGGTGACGGTTTCGCCAGCAACCGATCCCTCAACATTGCCACCCGTTTCAGATGCTAAATCAATGATGACCGAACCTGGCGCCAGATCTGACATCATCTCTTTTGTTACTAACCGGGGAGCGGGGCGACCCGGTACTGCTGCAGTTGTGATAATTACATTTGATTTTGTTATATATGGCTTTAATAATTCACGTTGTTTTGCGGCGCGCTCTTCAGTCATTTCTCGGGCATAACCACCTGAACCTTCAAGTGATTCCAATTCCAATTCAATAAATGTTGCACCCATTGATTTAACTTCATCCGCCGAGGATGGTCGAACATCGTAAGCAGAAACTACGGCGCCTAATCGGCGAGCAGTTGCAATTGCCTGTAATCCAGCAACTCCTGCGCCTAACACCAAAACTTGGGCGGGGGTAACTGTGCCAGCTGCAGTCATTAACAGTGGGAAAAATCTTGGACTTAATTCGGCCCCAATTAAAGCGGCCTTATAACCGGCGCATAGCGCTTGCGAAGTAAGTGCATCCATTGACTGTGCGCGTGAAATGCGTGGTACCAATTCCAGTGAAAATGCGGTGGCTCCGGCACTTGCCGCTGCCGCAACAGAATCTGCAGCTCCAGTTGGAGATAAAAATGAAATCGTTACCGCGCCTTTTTTAACTATTCCAAATTGTGCTGCAGTTAGTGGCTGTACCGAAAGAATTACATCGCTAGTTGACAAAACATCTTTCGAAATTTTTGCACCAGCAGCTTCGTAATCTTTATCAGTAGCTTGAGCATGAATTCCGGCACCAGATTCAATTTCAACTTCGTAACCGAGTCTAATTAATTTATTGATGATGTCTGGAACTAATGCGACACGCTTTTCACCAGATCGGGTCTCTTTTGGAACTCCAACACGCATGGGGAAAAGTTAGCGGTTGATTGGGTAATTGACCAAACGGCAGGCGGTTAATTGCCTTTTAATTCACCGCGAGTTAAGTGATAAAGCAGAGCTTGAATTGTTGTACGACGATGGAACGCTTCGCGCCAAACTACCGAGCGCTCACCATCCATCACGCTGGCCGCAACTTCTTCACCGCGATGTGCCGGTAAACAGTGCATAAAAATTGAATCCTTTGTCGTGCGTGAGATCAAGTCATCATTAATTGAAAACGGAGCAAGTACTTTACTTTTTTCAGCACGATCAGATTCTGGATCGCCCATTGACATCCAAACGTCGGTATATAAAACGCTGGCATCTGTTGCGGCTGCAATTGGATCATTTGTAATTTCGATCTTTGCACCTGTCGTTTTTGAAATAGATTTTGCCTTCTCAATAATTTCAGAGTTAGGTTCCCACTTTCCAGCAGGTGTTGCTGCAACCACATGCGCACCCATAATTGCACCCATAATTAACCAAGCGTGGCTGATATTGTTTCCGTCACCGAGGTAAACAAATTTTCTACCTGAAATATCGCTGCCAAATTTTTCGCGAATTGTTAACCAATCGGCTAATAATTGCGTTGGGTGATCCTCATCCGTCAACGCATTTATTACCGGAATTGAAGCGTTGGTACCTAATTCCTCAACATCGCTTTGCGCATATGTTCTAATAATTAGTGCCTCACAAAAACCACTGATGATTTTGGCAGTATCAGCAATTGTTTCGCCGCGTCCTAGTTGCAATTCATCGCCGCGAATAAAAATTGGCGTGCCGCCCAAATGTGCTACTGCGGTTTCGGAAGCTAACCGGGTACGGGTTGAT
>JBDKLQ010000149.1:0-9066 GCA_039795555.1 Actinomycetota bacterium | reverse complement strand
ACATTGAATGGCAGCTCTTTGATTGTGATTCCTTGTTTGCGGGAAGTAACTTTTCCGATTTCAATAGTTGCTCTAATCTTGAACGCGCCTTTGCCGGATGCATAGGCCTCAGAAATCCCATCGGTATCTGTTAGTTCGCCACCAGTTGGAAAATCCGGGCCCGGTACAAATTTCATCAACTGTTTTACGGTCGCTTTTGGATTTTCAATTAAATGCTTTGTTGCATTAATTACTTCACCTAAGTTGTGTGGCGCCATGTTTGTCGCCATACCTACGGCAATTCCGGTCGCGCCATTTACCAATAAATTTGGAAATGCTGCTGGCAGCACCAATGGTTCGGCAATTTGGCCATCGTAATTTGGCCCAAAATCAACGGTGTTTTCATCAGCTTCAGCCACCATTGAAATTGCCGGTGAAGCTAATCTGGATTCGGTATATCGCATTGCGGCCGGACCAGCATCTAACGATCCAAAATTTCCGTGGCCATCAATTAGTGGCAAGCGCATCGAAAATGGTTGCGCCATACGAACTAGCGCGTCATAAATTGCGGCATCGCCATGTGGATGCAACTTACCCATTACTTCACCAACTACGCGGGCGCTCTTTACGTGGCCGCGTTCTGGACGCAATCCCATTTCAGACATCTGATGCAAGATTCGGCGATGGACAGGCTTTAACCCATCACGAGCATCAGGTAGCGCGCGCGAATAAATAACGGAATAGGCATATTCCAAAAATGATTCTGACATTTCAGATGAAACATCTATATCAACAATTTTTCCTGGAAATTCACCTGGCTTTGGCCCTTTATTTTTGCCAGAGTCCTTCGCTGTTTTCTTTGTGGTCTTCGCTGCCATAGGGTCTGATTCTGCCTGCACTATTAGCGAAATGGGATGATTGGCGCGTGCGTTTACATGAGATCACCCCAGCAATCTTTGGTGGGCTTGGTCTCAATGGCCTACCAACTACTTTGGGGCCATCACCGATGGGGCGCGAAGTACTTTTTCTAATTGATGGTTTTGGCATTGAAACTATTGAAAAGTATGGATCAGTGGCGCCAAATTTAGCAGCCGCTACATTTATAAATTCAATTGAAACTACATTTCCAACTACGACATCAACTTCACTCGCTTCATTGTTGACGGGCGCCCAACCAAACGAACACGGCATGCTGGGATATACCGTTCGAATTCCATACAGTGATGGTCGAATCCTTAATGCTTTGAAATGGGACGAGCGCGTTGATCCGGTTATTTGGCAACCGAAGAAAACTTTTTTCGAAATTGGCGCCGAAAATGGGGTTCAAGTAACGCACGTTGCGGCAAAGCGTTACAAAGATAGTGGCTTTACTCGCGCGGTATTTCGTGGCGCAAATTATCGCGGGGCAAATGTCACGCCAGATTTGGTAACCGAAGCTGTAAATGCTTTGACCAATACGCCTAGTTTTGTTTATCTCTATGTAAATGATTTGGATGTAGCGGGACATGTTGCAGGTGTTGGATCGGAAAACTGGCTCGCTGCGTTACGCAGTATCGATGATTTATTGGGCCAATTGAAGGAAAAATTGCCAACCGGAGCTCGAATCTGGATAACTGGTGATCACGGCATGATCAATGCCCAAGAAAAAATTGTGATTGGTCGAGACAATTTATTGGCTACTGAATTAGAAACAATCGCTGGCGAACCAAGATTTCGCCATCTATATTTAAAGCGGCCGGAAGTGGCCAAAGAGGTCGCATCACTTTGGGAAAGCGAACTTGGAAATCGCGTATCGGTTTTTACTCGAAGCGAAATCATTGATGAAGCGATATTTGGTAGTCCGATGCCAGAAAGTTTTGCCGAACGAATTGGTGACTTAGTTGTAATTGTTAATGATTTTTCAATTTTGATTGACCCAGACCGCGAAAAGCTTGAAAGCGCAATGGTCGGTCACCATGGGGCGCTGACTGATCTAGAAAAGAATGTTCCGCTGTTACTCGTCTGACTTTTTACCGAACATAATTTCATCCCATGATGGAATTGATGCTCGTTTAGTAACACCATCACTGGCGTCTTCTACTTCTTTGATAACTTGTAACCGAGGAGTCGGGGCGGTGTTAATTTCAATTACAGGTTGCGTTGGAGTAGATGTGACCAAGCCATGAGTAATTGCGTTACTTGCAGGTTGCTCGAATTTCTTATCTTTATTACCAAGTAACCAATCCGCCGAATCATCTTGACTAACCAAAGTTCTGCGACCTTGATCAAAAATCCATTCGGCGCTGCCATGGCCATCACGATTTGGATAATTTAATGAAATTACCCAAGTGCCATCTTCGCGGCGATGGGTATTCCATTCTAACGAATCAACCGAAACGTTATTGGTTGCTAATTTGGCAACAACCACATCGAGAAAAGTTATGGGTTCGCGGCTGCCATCTTTTTTAATTACTACTTTATGGGCCAAATCAATTATGTATGCGCGTTCTTGCAAAATTGGTCCGGCAAAACGTTCGACTTTGTCGATTGGCCAATTTGCTTCCGCCGCAACTAATTCAAATGATTGGCCGGCGCGAAGTTTTGCTTGGACTTCCTTAACGCTAATTCCTTCATGCTCTTCAACTCGCACCGCTGCAAGGCGAGGTTGATTAACTTGAGAGCGTAAATGATCACTTATGCGAAGAGTAAATTCCTGATCGTTTGCATCAACTAGTAATAGATGCGTGCCATCTTCACTGCGACCAGTAATTCTTAATTCGCTCACGGGACGAGCCTACTTGGCTAAGTCTTTGGCCCCTTGGATTTCGCGTAGAGTTCTACTTATGACTTCGGCTAAATCGGCGCAATTGCTTGAACTTTTAGACATCGCGACCATGATTGCCAAGAAGGCTGGCGAATTACTTTTGGATCGGCCAACTACCTTGACTACCGATACCAAAACTTCAGATATAGACATTGTTACTCACATGGACAAGTTGAGCGAAAAATTAATAGTTTCTGAAATTCAAAAAGCCCGGCCCGAAGATGGAATCGTTGGCGAAGAGGGCGCCGACCATCCTTCAAAGAGTGGTTATGTCTGGCACATCGATCCAGTTGATGGCACGGTTAATTACTTCTATAACATTCCAGGTTGGAATGTGAGTATCGGAATCGAGGATAGTGATGGGCCATGCGTAGGCGTGGTCTATTCACCAACTACTAATTCTCTCTGGACTGGCGCGCGTGGCAACGGCTCTTTTTTAAATGGCAAGCGCTGCAAAGTAAATGATCCAGTTGAATTAGATCGAGCATTGATTTCGACTGGTTTTCCATATGTACTTGAAGATCGAAAATTTCAAATTAAGATGCTTTCTACTTTATTGATGCAGATTCGAGATTTGCGCCGAACTGGTGGCGCGGCAATTGATATCTGCAATGTGGCAAGTGGTGGAAATGACGGCTACTACGAACAAAGATTAAAAAGTTGGGATCGAACTGCAGCATTTGTCATCGCAAGTGAAGCAGGTGCAATTGTGAGTTATGACCCAGAACGAGATCTGACATTGGCGGCAGGGCCGAGCCTTTACCCGAAGCTCAAAGCCGTGGCTCACCAGGTTTTAGATTCACTTTAAGGGGCGATTTGGGCGCAGTGCGAGCCTGTGGCAAGATTAGCCCTCGCGCAAGGCGCTGATATTTTTAAGGGGCTCATAAATGAACGTTTTAGATGCGGTAGACGCTGCGTCGTTACGCAAGGACATTCCACAATTCCGTTCTGGCGATGAATTGAAAATTCACGTTCGCGTTATCGAAGGTAATAAGAGCCGTCTTCAGGTTTTCCAAGGATTAGTTATTCGCCGCCAGGGTTCTGGCGCTCGCGAAACTTTTACAATTCGCAAAGTTTCATATGGCGTTGGTGTCGAACGTACCTTTCCAGTTCACACTCCAGTCATCGAAAAAATTGAATTAATTAAGAAGGGCGACGTTCGTCGCGCCAAGCTTTACTACCTACGCAATCTTCGCGGCAAAGCTTCAAAGATTAAAGAAAAGCGCGATGGCATCGAAGGTTATGGTGATGGAATTCTTTCTACTCCAGTAGCCGAAGTAGCCGCGGTTACTGAAGTTACTGAAGTTATTGAAGCGCCTAAGGTTGAAAAAGTTGATGCCGTAGAGCCAGTGGCAGTGGAAACTGAAACTCCAATTGAAGTAGCAGAAACTCCAGCTACTGAAGAAAAACCAGCCGAGTAATTTAAGTGTTTAAGAAGGGTTCGCTATTACGCGAACTTCCTGCGCTGCTGGTTGTCGCAGTTCTGGTATCACTCGTAATCAAAACCTTCTTTGTTCAATTCTTCTTTATACCTTCAGGATCAATGGAAAATACTCTTCAAATCCAAGATCGAGTTGCAGTAAATCGAATCCCATTTCTTCGGGATATAAATCGGGGCGATATTGTCGTTTTCCATGACCCGGCAAATTGGTTGCCGCCTATAACTGAATCAACTGATAACAAAATTATTTCTTCTATCAAAGAGGGGCTGGTAGCAGTCGGTGTATTGCCAAATCCAGCGAAGCAATATTTAGTTAAGCGGGTAATCGGCGTACCCGGCGACAAAGTCGAATGTTGCGCAAAATCGGGTGCATTACTTGTTAACGGCACTGAGACAACTGAGCCATATATTTTTGCTGGAAACAAACCGAGCGAAACTAAATTTAACGTCACAGTTCCTGCTGGAAAAGTCTGGGTTATGGGCGATCATCGCGCTGCAAGTGCAGATTCTCGATATCACCAAGATGATGTAAATAACGGCATGGTTCCAATCAAAGAAATTACTGGTCGTGTAGTTGCCGTAATTTGGCCGTTTAATCATGCCAAATTAACACCAGGCATCGATGGCACACGTTGAAGATAAATTAATTGCAGCCGGCTTAACGCCAATTGCAGGTGTTGATGAAGCTGGCCGCGGCGCATGTGCTGGACCATTAGTTATTGCCGCAGTTATTTTGCGAAATCAAATCTCTGAATTGCGTGATTCCAAAGAATTAAGTGAAAAAAAGCGGGAAGAACTTTTTCCAATCATTTGTGAACAGGCAGAAGCAATTTCGATTATCGAAGTAGCGCCAAATGAAATCGACGAACGGGGAGTTCATGCGGCAAATTTAGATGGGATGCGCCGCGCAGTTGAAGGATTATCAGTAAAACCAGCATATGTTTTAACCGATGGCTATGCCATCGATGGAATTACGGCTCCATCGTTAGCAATTTGGAAAGGCGATCAGGTTGCAAAATGCATTAGCGCAGCCTCGATAATTGCAAAAGTCACCCGTGATCGGATCATGGTTGAACTTGATACAAAATATCCACAATATGGTTTAGTAAGTCACAAGGGCTATATCACAGCCAATCACACCAAGGCTCTTGAAGAATTTGGCGTTACTGAAATTCATCGCCGCTCGTATGCCAATATTGCAGCTCTAATCAACAAGTAATTTAATTACACAGCAGATTCAATCTAATTAATTCAACACCCAAAAATCTTTTAATCTACCCAACCTTATGGCAGATAACCGCAAAATGATCATCGGAAAAATCGGCGAAACCGCAACTGCACAATATTTGATGGGGCAGGGCTTAAAGATTATTGATCGAAATTGGCGAATTAGAGATGGCGAAATAGATTTAATCGCACAAGACCGAACCGGAAAATTTCATTTTGTTGAAGTAAAGACGCGCACTTCTAAACACTTCGGACACCCGCTTGAAGCGATAAACCGAGAAAAGGCTTATCGAATGCAGCGCTTGGCATTGGCGTGGTTGGCTTTAAATCAATCATTCGGGCATGACTATCAAATTGATGTTGCGGCGGTAGAACTAGATAGCGCACTTCGGCCATCAATTGATTTTCGCGCCGGTGTTTTATGACATTAGCACGAACAAATTGCGTTGCGCTCACTGGATTAATCGGAGAATTAATCACTGTCGAAGTTGATATTGGTGATGGATTGCCCAACTTTTCGCTCCTTGGGCTACCAGATGCTGCACTTTTAGAATCTCGCGATCGAGTTCGATCGGCACTTATAAATTCTGGGCAGATTTGGCCAAATCGTAAAGTGATTGTCTCGCTAACTCCGGCTTGGCTTCCCAAAAGCGGATCCGCATTTGATTTGCCAATCGCAATCGCATTATTGGTAGCTAGTGGACTTGATTTCAAAATAGATGAAACAGTATTTATCGGAGAACTCTCGCTCGATGGAACGTTGCGCCAAACTCGGGGAGTTTTGCCTGGGTTAATCTGCGCGCATAAGAACGGAATCAAGCGGGCAATAATTCCGAAGGCAAATGCAGCTGAGGCGAAATTAATTCCCGAGATCGAGACTATTTGCTTTGAGACGATCTCGGAATTACTTCATTGGGTTGAAACTGGCGAAAGATTTGATTCGCAGATATTGGATTTAGAAATCGAGCATAGCCCCATTGAAGATTTTTCTGATATCGCCGGACAACCAAATGCAAGACGAGCTGCCGAAATCGCCGCAGCTGGTGGCCACAACTTATTAATGATCGGACCGCCAGGCGTTGGGAAAACGATGATTGCAAAACGAATGCCAACAATTTTACCGCCACTTAATAATGAACAAGCCCTTGAAGTAACCGCAATCCATTCGATTACAAATAGTGATCGCGCGCCGTTAAGCAAAATCGCACCATTTGTGGCGCCGCATCACACAACAACCAGAGTGGCAATGGTGGGTGGTGGTAGCCATTCGATTAAACCCGGTGCAATTTCTTTAGCGCATCACGGAATCTTATTTATTGACGAGGCGCCAGAATGTTTGCCGGGGATTTTAGATTCACTTCGCCAACCTTTGGAGTCCGGCTCGATTTCAATTGCGCGGGCAACTGGAAATTTAACTTTTCCAGCAAATTTCATATTAGTTATTGCTGCTAATCCTTGCCCGTGTGGAAAATTTGTCGGCAAGGGTCGCGCCTGCACCTGTACGCCTCTACAAGTTCGTCGATATCTCGCAAAACTTTCTGGACCGCTGTTAGATCGAATTGATTTACGAGTAAAAGTAGAGCCAGTAAGTCGAATTGAATTGGCCCAATCTGGCGAATCAAGTCATGCGATTCGCGATCGAGTGGTTGAAGCTAGAGCTGCGGCAGCCAAAAGATTTGCAACCGAGAATTGGAAAATAAATTCGCAAATTCCTTCGCGAGCACTTAATCAAAAATACCGAGCAACAAAACCTGCAATGGCTTTTTTACATGATGAATTAGATCGCGAACAAATAACGGCTCGAGGTTTACACAAAATTTTGCGTACCAGTTGGACGATTGCCGATTTAGCAAAAAAAGATCAGCCAGATTTAGCCGAAGTCCAGAGCGCCTATAAATTGCGGGAGGGAAATGATTACTGAAGAAATAGCGCGAGCCAAACTATTTGCCGGAATCGAACCAGGTTCAACCATCATTCCTCGTGAAATAGTTACCTATGGGGCGGTAGAAGTTTTAAAAAGAATTAAAGCTGGTGAATATAAAAATGGCGAAAAGGTATTGAGCATAGATGGGACTGCAGTTTTGAAATCGTGCGAACAAATTGGCGTTGAATTTGTCACCCCTGAATCGCCATATTGGCCGGATTCATTCTCTGATTTGGCAGCTCCTCCGATAGCGCTGACTGCTAAAGGTGATTTAAAATTATTAAAAGCAAAATCTCTGGCGATAGTAGGAACGCGCAATCCAACAAATTATGGAGTTCGGATTGCAGCAGATTTTGCTTCAGGTTTCGTGGATCGCGGTTGGAACATTATTAGTGGTGGTGCCTACGGAATAGATGCTGCAGCACACAAGGGGGCTTTAATTGCTGAAGGCGCAACAATTGCAGTGTTAGCCGCCGGATTAGACATCATTTACCCAGCTGGACACACAAAACTTTTTGCAGAAATTGCTGAAACTGGTTTATTGATTAGTGAATTTGCGCCAGGTGTCCATGCAATTCCAGCAAGATTCCTAACTCGGAATAGATTAATTGCCGCTTTAGGTACTGCGACTGTAGTAATCGAAGCCGCCTTTCGCTCCGGTTCTCTTCGCACAGCACGCGATGCCGCCGAGATGATGCGCCCAGTAATGGCGATTCCTGGCCCAATAACATCACCATTGTCTGAAGGTTGCCATCGATTAATTGGTGAGCGAGCTGCTGAAATCGTTACCAGTGTTGCAGATGCAATTGAATTTATAGGAGAGAATTAGGCAATGGATTTTCACTCGGGCTTTGTAGCAATTGTTGGACGTCCGAATACCGGAAAATCAACGCTAATCAATAAATTAGTTGGTAAAAAAATTGCGATTACGTCGCACCACCCAAACACAACTCGTACAGCGATTCGCGGAATCATTTCGCACCCAAATTTTCAGGCAGTAATTGTTGATACTCCAGGTGTACACAAACCACGGACTTTGCTGGGCAAAAGATTGAATGAAGTGGTAACTGAAAATATTAGTGACGTCGATTTGGTTTTAGTTACACTGCCAGCAAATGAAGCTATCGGCGCGGGTGACCAACGCATTTTGGCCGAATTGAAAAAATTGCGAAAAATTGCAGTGGTAACAAAAATGGATACCTTGCCAAAAAATAAGCTGCCAGAAAAACTAATTGAAATCAGCCAATTGACAGATTGGGATGAAATCATTCCGGTCTCAGCTATAACGGATTCGCAAATAGACGAACTTAGAGATTTAATTGCCGACAAATTACCGGTGGGTCCAAAGTTTTATCCAGATGAACAAATCAGCGATCAAAGCGATGAGCAATTAATTTGCGAGCGAATTCGCGAAGCCGCCTTGAAAGATGTTCGTCAAGAACTCCCGCATTCCATCGCAGTAACTATTGATGAGATGGCAGTTAAAAAAGGAATCACTAATATTCACGCAACAATCCATGTCGAGCGCGATTCGCAGCGAGGGATTTTACTTGGCAAAAGTGGCGAGAATTTAAAAACAATTGGGACTAGAGCGCGAATGGATATTGAGAATTTACTTGGTCAAAAAGTTTTCCTAGGGCTTCATATCAAAGTTTCAAAAGAATGGCAGACCGATGCAAAATTATTGGATCG
>JBDKLQ010000148.1:0-2550 GCA_039795555.1 Actinomycetota bacterium | reverse complement strand
ATCCCAGCAATCGCAGCTGCAGCCAAAAAAGTTGGCGCACTTTCGGTCGTTGATGCAACATTTGCTACACCACTTCGCCAGAAGCCTATTGAGCTTGGCGCCGATATAGTTTTGCAATCTGCAACAAAATTTATTGGTGGCCACAGCGATTTGCTTCTTGGTGCGGTCATTTGCAAATCCGCTGAGCATTCGGCAAAAATTTCTTCATATCGCCATGAATTCGGAGCAATTCCAGGTTCATTAGAAGCATTCTTGGCATTGCGTGGATTGCGTACTCTTGCAGTTCGACTCGATCGATCTGAGGCAAATGCAATCGAATTAGCAAAACGCCTAAAAGTTCACCCAAAAGTTTTGAAGGTAAATTACCCATCTCTGGAAGGTGATTCTCAATTCGAGAAGGCAAAGCGCGTTCTTCCAAATGGCTGCGGCGCGATGGTTTCATTTGAATTAGATGCGAAACCTGAGCAAGTTGATCAATTACTTTCTGGACTTAAGTTGATTTCACATGCAACAAGTCTTGGTGGAGTAGAGAGTTTGATTGAACGCCGAACTCGTTACGACGTTGAGGTTCAAGCGGGCGTTCCTATGACGCTCTGCCGCTTCTCAGTAGGCATCGAAAATGTTGAAGATATTTGGGCTGACTTAGAGGCAGCGATAAAGAAGGTTTTGGGTTAAAGCGCCCTAACCGGGAATAAATAGGCGTGCTTTTTGTTGTAGTAGTAGTTGCAAGTAAAATTTGAGGCTGCAATTAACACAACTACATATAGAAGCGGTAAAAATAAAGTAATTGCTTCATTGTTAATTCCCAACTTGGGGGTGAACGGTCTCGACTTTAGTGGTTGAGTCAGGTGAAGCGGGCCGAGGAAGCCAGGATGATCTCGTTAACCAAAAACTTGGCAAAAAACTAAACGGCAGTACAACTGACCGTGAATTCGCTCTAGCTGCCTAAGCTAGTTAAGTGATTCCGTTAACCCGAGTTCGCCTTCGCCTCGGATGTTAGCGTCGCTAGAGGGCTTACCAATTAACGGTTTTGTAGACGTTACTAGGGAAAATTTTCTACAAATGAGTTCGTTGATTACATGTCTTCGTGAGAATCAGGACTGAGAAAACGTTTTGAAGACTACGCCCGTAGAAGCCCTTTCTTAGTACTAGAGGACCTGGGTTCGATTCCCAGCACCTCCACCATAAGCGAGTTGAACAAAAAATTTATTTTTTGGTTCAACGAGCGTTGGTGAAAGGTTGAGCAAACAAAGTTTGCGAAACCTCCACGTTTTTATTTTTCCGAACTATCCCAACCATATGCACGTTCCACTTTAACGACCTCAACCGAATAACTTTCATAGAAGTGAGTCTTTGCTAAAGCCTTAGCATTTTGATGATCTAAATCATCACGCCAATCTTTAATGGCATCTAAAGTTTCAAAATATGCAATCGTTACGCCCTCTCGAGTTTCCGGGTGGCGAATCCCAAAATGCTTTATGTAGCCAGGTGAATTTTTAATCTTCTCCTGCAATAAGTCATTGTGCTTGTAATAGAGGTCGCTATTCGAATCAGTTCGCTTAGAAGCAAATATAACTGCATATGTCATAAGGCGAATCTATCTCAAGCAACTTTACCAACGCGACTTATTCTTCCGATTGGTCTTACAGGCACGGAGAATTTTTTGCCTCTTGGCGAAATCCACTCACACGATCCATTTGGAAAACTAACGATTTTCCAACCGCTATGAGTTTTCATCTGATGATGTCGCCTACAAAGGAGACCTAAATTCTCAGGCGAAGTCGTTCCACCTTCTTCCCATGGAATCGCATGATCGATATCTGTTCGGTGTCCGGGTTGGGAACAACCTGGGAAACGACAAGTTCGGTCACGTGCCATTAAAAAATCAACTAAGTGTTGCGGTGGCAGATAAGTTTCGCGTCCACAATCTAAGAGCTCACCACTTGTTGGATCAGTAATAAATCTTCGCCACTTTCCATCAGCAGCAAGCTCTCTTGCAATTGAAGCCGGTATCGCTCCGTAACCTTGCAACTCTCCAGGGTTATTTGCAAGTCCCAAAAGTGTTGGTAAATCTATAGTCAGATTTACCGCTACCGGCCTGCGATGAGCTTTTCCATCATCTTTTGTACTTTCCAAATAATTTGCGGCAATATCCCTTAGCGCATCGGCTTTTTGAGCATCTGCCAAAAGAATTTTAAGTGATGAATTTTTCTCAGAATCTTCCACTTCTTTATCTAAATCTGCTTGTAACTCCGGTGAGAGCAAATTTATAGCGCTGACTTTACTGAAGGATTTTGCGATTCGAACTCTCTTTTCAATCGCTAATTTAATTGTCTGCGCATCTTCAGCGGGTAAAAATGCGACTAAGGTGGCCATACCATTTGGCTCCGGATAGATATTTACTTTTCTCAATTCACGGTCGCGAGCTACTGCCTTTTCAAAATTTTCAGGTGCGATCTCTGCAATCGACTTTTTAATGAATTTCCCAATTTGCCCAGGGGTACCGAATTCGGCTTGAGCAATAACTTTCCGTTCTAATTCAGCTAAAAC
>JBDKLQ010000147.1:0-6288 GCA_039795555.1 Actinomycetota bacterium | reverse complement strand
AGATGAGCATCGGTTTTTAAGGTAGTGCCTTTCACCAATTCTTCTGCTTGAGACAAGTCAAATGTTTTTCGTGGGACAAATTCACCGTCCATTACATCTAAGTGAAGAAAGTCAGATGTGGCTTCGACTCGTCGAATCTCATTTGGCAAATCCTCAAAATTCGCATTTAAAATGCTTGGGCAAATCTGAATCGGCACGAATCTAATCTAATCGTTTCCGGAATAAGGCTAAGTACATTGCATCTGTGTCGTGGCGGTGCGGCCAAAGTTGCATGGTGCCATCTGGTGAAAGTAGCTCCGGTGCTAAATCCACCTTGACGAGCTCCAATTCTGGATAGCGCTTGAGTATGGCGATCTTTTGCGCTGTAGTTTCAGCCAAATGTGGCGAACAAGTTGCGTAACCAAATATCCCACCAGGTTTCAAGCTTTCAACTGCTGCGCAAGACAACTCGAACTGTAGCTTTGTAAGTGTCGGTAAAACTGAAGGAGTTCGACGCCATCTAACTTCTGGTCTGCGTCGCAGAGCTCCTAAACCAGTACAGGGTACGTCTGCCAGAATAGATCCAAAGGAAATTTTATGATCGGCGATATCACGACCATCACCCGTCCAAATAATTGAATCAGCTCGAACGACCTGTTTAATTAAATCACTTCGAACTTTTGAAATTTCGTTTGTATATAGCGGCGCTGGATCTAGATATGAAAGTAACGCAGCCTTGCCACCGGGCCCAGCGCAAAGATCTAGCCATGGTTGAGATGAGGCAGATTTAGCAAAACCAATTGCAACTAATTGGGAACCTTCATCTTGCACCCCAGCAGATCGATTTCGAATTGCTTCAATCTCTTGCGGAACTGAGCTGCTGTGAACTCCGTAAGGAGAGTATTTTGTAGGTTCACCTGGTAATTCATTCGGCGACGATTTCGATGGCCAAGCTACTAACGTGGGCTTTACTGGCGAATTGTTGCATTCCAAAAGCTCTACCAACTCAACCTGGTCTTTTATTAGATCTTTGTAGGCAGAAATAATCCAACTTGGATGCGAATATCTGGCTTCATCGGGGGCATCAATCAAATGCTCAGTTAATGATTTCTCGGAGATTCGGCGCAAGATTGCATTTACAAAGCTAGCTCTAGATTGGCCGATATATTTCTTTGCAACTTCAACCGTCGCCGATACAGCAGCATGAACTGGTATACGCATATCCAAAATCTGATAGGCACCTAACCGAACGGAATCAACAATTTCTGGATCAACTTCAGCCCACGCCAATTTAGAGAACTTGGCAGCAATGTAATCATTACGGCCGAGCATCCGCGTTGCACCATAAACTAGTTCCGTAACGAATGCTCGGTCTCTACGATCTAATTTAGAGTTGGTCAAAATTTTTGGCAGTAAAAGATTTGAATATCCGCCGCGCCGGTTGATTTCAACAAAAGCTTCGTAGGCAACCGATCTTGCTGAATCTGCTTTAGTGCTATTCAAATGATTCTCCGGCGCGCAATCTGACACCATTAACGAAATCTGATCCAGTCATTGCGCGCTTACCAGAGGGCGTCACTTGTGAGATTTGTAGCGCAGAATCTAAAGTTCCAACATATAGTTTTCGATCGATGATGGCTATTTCAGATGCTGGTAGTTTCACAGTTGAGAATTCGACTTTCGACACTAAAATTTTTTCGCCTCTAAAAGTAGTATAGGTATTTGGCCCTAAGCCTCGAATCAAATTTCGAATAGTTACCGAAGTGCTCCCCCAGTCAATCCGTAATTCTTCGCTTGATATTTTACTTGCAAAACTAACAGCGCCAGTCTGAGGCACTGGCTTTCCGGTTTCAATACAATTTAACGTTTCAAGAATCGCACCGCGGCCTACGATTGCTAGTGATTCAAACAAGTCTGACGCGTAGTAACTATCCGGAATTTTGAATTCTTGTTGCACCCAGATTGCACCGGTATCTACCCCCTGATCCATTTGAAAAACTGTTACTCCCGTTAATTTATCTCCAGCTTGTAAGGATCTCTGTACTGGAGCCGCACCGCGCCATTTTGGCAACAAAGAAAAATGTAAATTCACCCCACCTAACCGCGGCAGATTCAAAATCTTTTCTGACAAAATGCGACCATAACCAATCGTTATCAAAAGATCACTGCCAGTTAAAAGTTCTGATATCTCATTTTCATTATTTGGCTTCTGGCATTCAAACTTTGAACCCACTGGCGTCGGTGTAAGTACCCGACCCCGGCCGGCTGGTTTGTCAGGTTGGGTGATCAGATGTGCAATCTCATGCTCGGAATTTTTCAATGCTTCGATTGTTGGTAGCGCAACTGAAGGTGTTGCAGCTATTACCAATTTCATTAAAGCCCTTTGCCGAAGGTCGGATGCGGTGATTGTCTTATTTTTGGCGCCCCGGCTAAACCAAACCATTCAGATTCTCGGATCTCTTTCATGGCCAATTTTCGATCCGCCTCTGATAATCGATCGATAAAAAGCACCCCATCTAAATGGTCCGTTTCATGTTGCAGCGCCCTAGCAAGTAACTCTGTTCCTTCTACAACGATTGGCTCGCCGTGCATGTTAAAACCTTTTGCAACTGCTCGAAAGGCTCGTGGCGTTTGAAACCGAAGATCGGGAAAGGACAAACAACCCTCTTCTCCTTCTTGGATTTCAGAACTTAAATCAAGTGTTGGATTCACCAAATGACCGAGCGCTTCATCGACATCCCAAACAAACACTCGTAACGGCACTCCAATTTGAGGAGCGGCCAAGCCCGCACCTGGCGCATCTAACATGGTGTCGGTTAAATCCTTAACCAGTTTTCGCAACTCCTTGTCGAAATCCACTACGGGAGTCGCAGGTGAAGTAAGTACCGGGTCTCCAAAGAGTCTGATTGGTTGAATGCTCACTAGCTAATTCTAACCAAGGGTGTATGGATCAACTCGATATTTGATCAGTTCCTTACCACTAATGGAGCGCCGTTTTTGAAATTCATATATGAAATCCGTCAATTTTTGCATTTCTGCAAGTGGCGCAAACATAGTTATCTCTGACGAATTATGATGAATCTGAATTGAACTTGGTAATCGACCAGATTCGATTGCCGTTCGAAATCCAGAAAAAAACCTTTCGTTTCCATCCTTTGTTGAAATAACCACTGATCTTAAAAATGGAGGCAAGCCTGCCTCGCGTCGTTCCCGATTGAGTCGCTTCACCAGCGAAATTGAACTCCATTGAATCAATGCTGATACTTCTGGGCCGGATTCATTTCCAACAATATCAATCTCATTTTCAGCTAAGGCGCCATAACGAAAGAGCGTATTGAAATAGCGCTCGTCTGACCGGATATCCCGATAATTATTATGACCATCGAGAATTACTGTCAGTTTAAAAAATTGATTGGCCGCCATACCTGGTGTGGCCAAAACAATGGAATTGGACAGTACCCTTCTATTCAATTCACGTTCCGCAGTTGATGTATAAATCTTAACTTGCGGGAAAGCTTTACCAATCTCTTCATGGATTCGATCTATGCCTCTACCAAGAACTCTGATGCTTTCGTGATTACAATAAGAACAGCGCCATTGTGAATAAATATTTCCGCACAGCGTGCAAATAGGTGGATGGGCTTTACTTGATTTGGTTAATTTCCCGCCACATTTACATTTGGCAATATTTCGGCACTTATCACATGAGATAGCCAGTCCATAACCTTTGGTGGGGACCAAGAAAAGTACCGGCCCATTCTTCAATGCAGTTTTGACGCGTTTGAAGATTGGTGAAGGCAATATTTCATTCATTGGCGCATTAACGGCGAAAGCTTTAACCTTTCCAGCGCTGGCAACAATCGTTGCGTAACCGGTTTCAATTAATCTTTCAACTTCAACTGATGGGACATAGCCAGCAAAAATCAAACTCGAGTTCTGAGTTGCCGAGCGGATTAATGAAACATCTCGACTGTTCCAACCAGGTGAATGCACCTCATAATGGTGTTCAGAATCTTCTCGCCAAACAATTGTTGTCACGTATTTACCCGGAGACATAGCTGCTACTCGAGTTCCAATTGTTAATTCGGCATCACCTATTGATGCCAAAAAATTGGAATATCTTTCGGACTTTCCCATATCCGAGGAGAGAATGGCTGGAAAAATCTCCGATTCAATTAGGATTCGCGCAACCCGTTTCAATAACCGCTCTTCGGGAAATATTGCCAACACTCGACCATGGTGCAATCGTGCCTTGATCAATTCCGCAGCAGCGGTAGCTTCATCAACTAAAGGGGGTAATTGCCAATACAAACGCGCATGCTTAGTTAATAGGGCTTTAGGCAATTGTGAATTTTCTATTTTTAAATGGGTTTTAATTGGCTTCGCACGTAACACTGGATCGGGGCAAGCGAAACGAAGTATGTCTAATGGATGCGCACCCCATCGAGACTGCCAAGCAGCTAGCAGAGGTAAAAACTCGCGATCAAATTGGAGCCCTAAATTGCGCTCGATGATTTGTAATTTTGCTGAAGTATTCGATGAATTAACCCGATCTACAACAAAACCTTCTACCTTCTTGCCGCGAAAATTAATTCCAACTCTAGATCCAATAGCGATTTGATCGGAGAGCGATTCAGGAATTTGATAATCAAACGGAGCATCAAGATGAAAGACTCCAGTTTTAACTAGGACTTTAGCAATTGGGCGATCAGTTGCAATTGCAGGTTTACCCATTTGTTGCGCTTGCAACTTGAGGGATTTGGCCATGCATTACTTTATCGCTGCAACCAATTTTTCTGCGCGATTGGTCGCTTCCCAAGTGAATTCTTTAAGTTCGCGACCGAAATGACCATAGGCGCTAGTTTTCGAATAAATTGGGCGGAGCAAATCCAAGTCACGAATAATTGCAGCAGGCCTTAAGTCGAATGTCTCAAGCACGGCATCTTGAATCTTTTCTACTGGGACTTTTTCGGTACCAAATGTTTCAACAAATAAACCAACTGGATGTGCTTTGCCAATTGCGTAGGCGATCTGCACTTCACAGCGCGAAGCTAAGTTCGCTGCCACAACATTTTTTGCAACCCAACGCATTGCATACGCAGCCGAGCGATCCACTTTTGAGGGATCTTTTCCGCTAAAAGCACCGCCTCCATGTCGGGCCATACCGCCATACGTGTCAACAATGATCTTCCGCCCAGTCAAACCAGCATCGCCCATCGGGCCACCGATCACAAAACGACCAGTTGGATTAATTAAAACCTTTAGATCATTTTTTGGTAGATCTACTTTTGCCAAGATTGGCTCAATTACCAACTTGGTGATCTCTGGTGTTAGCTGATTTTCAATATCAATCTCTTCAGCATGCTGACTTGAAACTACGACTGTGTTTATTGCAACCGGTTTGTCACCGTTATATTCAATCGTTACTTGTGTCTTTCCATCTGGTCGCAAATATCCAAGCTCGCCATTTTTGCGCACTAAAGTTAATTGCTGCGCCAATTGATGAGCTAGCCAGATTGGAAGTGGCATTAATTCTTTCGTATCGGTGCATGCGTAACCAAACATTAAACCTTGATCGCCAGCACCCTGAAGGTCTAGCGGATCCGAACCTGCTGCCACCCGATGCTCGTATGCTTTATTTACTCCTTGAGCGATATCTTGCGACTGGGCTCCAATTGAAATAGAAACACCACATGAATTTCCATCAAAACCTTTTACGGAAGAGTCGTAGCCAATATTTAATACCGTGTCGCGAACGATTGAATTTACGTCGGCATAACCATTTGTGGTTACCTCACCGGCAACATGCACCTGTCCAGTTGTAATTAAAGTTTCTACTGCAACGCGGGATTTTGGATCTTGGCTTAGTAGTGAATCCAGTACTGCATCAGAAATTGCATCCGCAATCTTGTCTGGATGGCCTTCGGTAACGGATTCGCTAGTAAAGAGGCGCTTGGACATTTCCCTAATTTAACTTACTTTGAACAATATCTAACAATTGGCTCGCTATTTCGTTCTTTGTAGCCTCAGTCACTTCGCGCTCTTGCACTTTTCCGTCTTCGTGCCAAACAAGATATCCGCTAGTCATGTCGCTGCCAAATATTGCTCCCTCGCGGATGTCGTTCGCATAAAGAATGTCGACGCCTTTTGCAGACAGTTTGCGTTTAGCTTCGCTTTGCAAATTCTCAGATTCGGCTGCAAAACCAACCAAGATCTGGTGTTTGCGTTTACTTGCAATTTCAGTAAGTACATCCGGATTTTCTTCCAATTCAATTGATCTGAGGTTACCCTTTTTAATCTTACCCTTGG
>JBDKLQ010000146.1:0-8371 GCA_039795555.1 Actinomycetota bacterium | reverse complement strand
ATGCCAAGTAACCAGAAAGTAAATAGAAGCCACCGTGCGCCATATTGATCACGCGCATAAGTCCAAAAATTAAAGTTAAACCAGATGCAACCAGGAAATAGAGGCCGGCAATTGTTAAGCCATTAAGCAATGTAAAGATGAATTGCGCCAAGGCTTACTCCTCCCCAAACCCGTAGCTTGTATCTAGGGCTGTATACAAGTGCCTGGGGGTGGCCCCCGTCAATGGTATTTGGGTCATTTTTCTAAGTGTTATCTATTCGTTATCAAGCCGGACGCCCAAAAAGCGCTTCCATAGAAGAGACAATTTCATGCATATTGGCACGTAGATGGTTGATATGTTCCGCCACTGCCTTTTCGATAGCTTTCAAATCTTTTTCGATAATTGCTTTCGCAATATCTACGTGCTCTTGTGAACAAGTTGCTAAATCTTTTGCACCAGATGCAGATCTGGCCCAAAATCTTTGAATTCGGCGACGAGTTACTCGCGAAACTTCCGAAACCATTTCATTTTTTGCAACTGACATGATTAATTCGTGATACTTGAGATCGTGCAATGACCAAGATTCACGATCTTTATTTTTTGCCGAATCAGACATTGCTTTAGCTGCATTTCGAAGTTCCGCTGAGATTTCTTTGGTTATATTTTCTGCTGCCTTTTTATACATGTATGTATCCAGCATTAAAAGAAGATCCATTGCTTCGTCAACATCTTTTTTCGTCAACATCGCAACTGTGAATCGACCTGACTCACCGCGAGTTACTAAACCTTCGGTTTCAAGTTTCATTAACGCTTCACGCACGGGTGTTCTACTAAAACCTAACTCTGTCGCTAGCTTGTTTTCAGAAATTTGACTGTTGGTTGGAATCTTGAAAGTGGTGATGGCGGTAACCAACCAATCGTAAGCTTCCTGCGCCAATGAATCTGTAGCTTTAAGTTCTGCTTTTAACGCTAACTTACTACTCGCCATCTTCCACCTCCTTTAATCTTGTTGCATAGTCGAAAATCGATTAATTTAGTAAATAGGGTCAGACTCTATTAATAAATTCGCGATTTTTCACCGATACCGGTACCTGCATTAACTCAAGTACACCTTTTGCGACGTGGGAGCTGTAGCGATGGAAGGCTTCCTCGCCCTTTGCCTTTGTCGCACGCATTGGGTTTCCGATGATTCCGTTTTCTACGAATTCATGGTGATCCATTGGGAATTGGAAGTACTGATATCCCTCAAACTCCACATCTGGCATTCCGTCATCTTTTGAGAAGGATTTAGGAAGAAATGCAGGTGTATGTGCACGGGTATCGACGGCGCGCTCCATTCGGACCAGATTTTCATTCCAGGCCATATCTTGTGAAGTTTCTAATTCACTTGAGTGCCAACCTGGAGTTTCCTCCGGTGGATTCTCCATTAGGCCGGCCAAAATTCCGGTGTAGCGCTCCATATATGGTTTTACGAATCCAATAAGCGCGTTTGTTTCATAGCGCAATTTGCGTAACACAGGGTCAACAACTTTGATATTTGAACCATGGCCATTTACGAAAA
This sequence comes from Actinomycetota bacterium, assembly GCA_039795555.1. GTDB lineage: Bacteria > Actinomycetota > Actinomycetes > Nanopelagicales > Nanopelagicaceae > ZLKRG08. The sequence continues at coordinate 6,830 of JBDKLQ010000146.1, read as the reverse complement.
TTACGCGATTAAATCCGTGATGGATCAAGCTTCGGGCAACGTCATACATCAAGTTATTTAGGGTCTCAGCGCGAACTGTAATTGTGCCGCGTCCTTGTCCTGGTCCGTACATATGTTGTGGTGAATACCCGGTCCAAATTGGTGGCGTGTGCAGAACCCCAATTTGTTCTGAAACTCGAGCAGATACTTCAATCGCTGTAATTGTGTCGGTGTAAAGAGGAAGGTGTGGACCGTGTTGTTCTGTCGACGCCATCGGAACAAGCACCACATCTTTTTCTTTTAGGTATTCATTTATATCCACATAAGAAAGGTCAGCGATATTCCACGAACGGAATTTGCTACGAAACGCATCATCCCCCGTCGTGATGTGAGGTACTTTTCTTGGGGGCGTTATATAGCTTGTCATTTCTGCTCCTTTTATTTTGTTGAAACATTCATTAGGGAAATAAATCTGTTTGCTACCGCCACGCCAAATTCTTCAGAATTAGCGTGCAATTTTAATTTTTCAATCCAAATTGATTTATCAGTATTTGTAATTAGCGCATCTTCAAAGGCGGCATCAGCTTCGCGATCCCAAAACACTCCGCCTGGAACGTTTGGAATTGAATAACCTTCGGTTGGAATAATTATTTCTACCGGTCCTTTTGCCGTATTGGCGCATTGCGCAAAATAATTTCCAATTTTGATCATCTCTTCTTTGTTGCACCGAGCTAGAGCGAACTCTGGGTTGTGATCGTAAATTGGACGTTTTGCTATTTCAGCTGAAATTGGTGTGTGGTAAACCGAAAAATCCACACACGCAGGTACCAATATCTGTGGAATACCAAGCGGACCCACGCGCTTCATTCGACTTGGACCACCATAATGAATCCCGCCAACCAAAGTTCCGACAATTTCGGACGGCGTAAAATCAATAACTCCTACAAATTGACCCGCCTCTGCGAGTTCTTCCATGGCTGGACCGCCAACGCCATTAGCGTGAAAGGTAACTACTTCATATCCAGATTTTTCTAAAACTTTTTGCAACGCCATTACGGCCGTCGTTGTGTTGCCAAGCATAGTTACCGCAACATATTTACTCCCAGCTGGCGGTTTTGTCAGCGCGTGGCCATGTTGAACCAATCCCGCCATCGCTGCGACTGCATTGTCATAAATCGTCTTGGAAATATGGTTTAAACCTAAAATATCAATAACGGTATGCATTACCAACATGTCGCTGGTGCCTACCAGTGGACCAAATTCATGTCGGCCGGATGCAATCGGCGATAAAACCAATTTCGGAATTCCGATTGGTAATTGCATTAGCGCGCCCGCCGACATGACGGAGCCCTCGGCGCCACCAATTCCAATGGCACCGAGGACTTCACCTTTATCGGACATCTCTTTAACTTTATTTACTACGAAAGTTCTCATACGTTCAACGGCGCGGCCGCGAGTTCCAGAGTTTTGTAACTCTTGAAGCGTGATCCCGCCAAAGATTGCTAAATCTTCGTGACTTATATCTGGAACGATGCCAAGTGGTTCGCCAAGAATTCCGGTATCAATCACAGTGGTTTTAATTCCAAGGCGATTTAAACCATCACGAATATATGCAGCCTCTGGACCTTTTGTGTCCAGAGTTGCAATTATGAGAACAGATTTAGTCACAAGAAATAAATCTCGAAAGTTTTATCTCTTATAACAATGGAAGCAGAGTCTTAGCGTTTTCTTCTACTAACCAATCGTAGAAGGACTCGGTAAGAATGCTTGAGCCGTGATCAATGATGAATTGAAGTTGCTCTGGGCTGATATCCACGTTGTCGAAGTTTGTTTCCAAAGCATTCTTGTAGTGGTTAGCAGGTGTGCGATCGATTGGTGCAACGAATTCTGCTGTGAGCGCTCCGTCATAACCGATGCTCTTTAGCGTTTCGATAACTTTCTTCCAGTCATAATCACCATGACCTGCTGGCATGCGGTTATTTTCTGCAACGTGGAAATCGCTTAAGCGGCCCTTTGTGCTACGAATTGCTTCGTATAAGTCAGCTTCTTCGATGTTGATGTGGAACGCATCTAGACAGACTCCGCAATTTGGACCAGTTGCTTCAGCAAGAGCCATAGCTTGTTCTGCGCGATTTAAGAAGTATGTTTCAAAACGGTTCAAAGGTTCAATAGCTAACTTAACGCCAGCTTTCTCTGAATGCTCGTAAATTTCCTTCATGCTCTCAACTGCCCACTTCCACTCTTCATCTGGAGTGGCATCTGGGGTTATTTTTCCAACAGTTGCTGGAACGATAGTCATTTCATAACCATCTAATTCTTTAACCATTGTGATGCAATCTTTTGTATATTGAACTGAGGCAGCACGTTGTTTTTCGTTAGCTGCAACAAGATTGCGCTCGCCTAACATCAGCGTTACAGAACCCCAGCACTTAAGGCCATAGTCATCAAGAAGTTTCTTGGTGTCCTTACTGCCATTAAGACCGAATTGTTCTGGTTCACCGCTGATTTCGATGCTCTTATAGCCATACTTTGCAAGACGCGCGATCGTTACCTTAAGTGGTTCCGCGCGCATCCAGTTGTGCATTGATAGATGCATGATTCTCCTTTCCTAAAGAATCAATGGATTACTTGTAACGCCCGTTCTTCGGTGGACCAAAACCCAGTTTTCCTGGATTGAGGATTCCATCCGGATCCCATGCGTCTTTTACTCCAAGGAGTAAATCAAATGCGGCGCCATGTTGTACTCGCATAAAGCGCCCTAGTTTCAAGCCGACACCATGATGTTCATTTAACGAACCTCCGTTATCAAGACTTGCCTTAATCGCAGCATCCCAAACTCGATCGTGCAATGCAATAGCTTCGCGTGGATCTTCTGGTCCGTTATCAATATAGAAGCGGTCATAAATCATTCCGCCCCATGGGAACCAATGTGAAAAGTGAGCGGTGTAACGAGCTTTATATTCGGCAAAACCCTCTTCGATTGCTCGCTTCTTCGCCCAATAAATTTTCTCTAAATCTTCAAAGCGAGCGCAAGTATCAGTAGTTCCAAAAATTTGTGGCGGCGCCGGAATGTTTCCGTGCTTAAATGGTTCGTACTTTCCATCCCACCACATTTTTCCAATCTCTGGGCCATACGACTTGCCACCAACGCTTTCGCAAAGTTTTGCAATTTCGCCAGATTCAAGCGCCGTTAATTCTTTTGTGCCATCGCACATAATTACGAGCAGTACGCCTTCTACGCCAAGATTTAACCAAGACGATAATTTTGCGCTATCTGCCTCATCATAAAGTCGAATTACAGCAGGTCGCCAGCGATCAATCATGATTTTACGAGCCGCTTCAATTCCAGCTGAAATATCTTTAAATCCAAATGAAAGAAATACTTGTGATTCTGGAATTCGCTCGATTCGCATTGTCGCTTTGGTAATGATGCCAAGTGTTCCTTCAGATCCAACTATGGCTTGAATAATTCCAGGGCCAGATGCGTGGTTCGGAACTTTCATCGTTTCGACTAATTTTCCTGGTGGAACTGCAGCTTCTAATTGCAAAACTAAATCTTCAGCTTTTCCATATTTTGTTGAAACCACACCCGAACCACGTGCAGCTAAATATCCACCAAGAGTCGCGCCAAAATGAAATGAACCTGGGTAATGGGGCATCGTCAAACCTTTGGCATTTAAAATCTTTTCTAGCTCTGGCCCTTCAATTCCAGCTTCGGCTGTTACCACCATGCTCACTTCGTCAATCTGCAAAACTTTATTTAACCGACGAAGATCCATCGCAATGCCACCATAAATTGCAAAGGTGCCACCTTGGGTGCCGGAGCCACCACCTCGTGGGATTACCGGAATTTTGTATTCAGACGCGATTCGTAAAACTTCAGCCACTTCTTGCGCACTACCTGGGCTGACATATAAATCCGCAGTTGGAATCGGTAAATTTTTATGGCGAAGATATTGCGAGATCCAGGACCAATCAGCTGATTGTTCAAAGAGGGCCGCTGGGTCGGTATTTACATGCTTGACTCCGACCACCGATGCGATTTCGCGCTCAATTTGCGCAATCAAATACTGATCTCGGATCGTCTCCTGCGACAACTTCTCAATTTCCTGATACACGCCCCACCTGCTCCATCCGCTACTCGGCTACCTGAGAATAAACTTTTTAGTATTCGTTCTTGTATACAAGTCGGGATAGTAGTTGCTCCCCAGGGGGGTCCGTCAAGGACTTTCGATAACTATTTCGTTACATGTCCCAAATCCCGAAATCGGGTTTAAGCGCTTCTTTCGATTATTCGATGTACTGCCAACCCAGCCAGTAGCCCCCAAAAAGGCGCTCCAATTCCCCATCCCGAGACGCCGGAAATTGTCACTAAGAAAGTTACGACCGCAGATTCTCTAAAATTCTTATCCTCTAGTGAAACTACTAGCGAATTAAGTATTACCGGAAAAAGCGCAAGTCCAGCCAAAATCATCGTGAGTTCGATTGGAAAAGCTGAGTAGAGACTGGAGAAGATTCCAGCAAAAATTGCCGCAAGCGTGTAGGCCAGGCCTGCGCTTACTCCTGAGAAATATCGAGTTTTTGGATTTGGATCACTATCTGGTGATAGCGCAATTGCCGCAGTCATTGCCGAGATGTTTACACCAGCCCCACCAAAACCGGCACCTAACAATGAAAGCACGCCACCATATTTAACAATTGAATTTACTGGCGGTTTGTAATTTGCAGCTTTAAGCAAAACAATTCCTGGTGCGTTCTGCGTAGTCATCACCATTAGAAAAATTGGAATTGTTAAAGTAAAAAAAGCGCCGATGGAAAAAGTTGGCGAAATAAAAATTGGTTGAACAGGTGTGGCATCTAGTTTAGGGATATTAATTTTGCCCTGAATTACTACGGTTATTACACCGATAAAAAATGCAACTAAAAGTGGCGCCCGCAATTTTCGTTTTTTACCAAAATAAAAAATCAAAAGCATGGCAAGACCTAAAATTGGATTCAATTTCGTTGCAGAAAAAATTCTGGTGCCAAAAACTAAGAGCACGCCTGCCAACATAGCCATAATTATTGAATTGGGAATGATGTTCATGAGTTTATTGAAAGCTCCGGCATATCCAACAATCATCAATAAAAGTGAAGCCCCAAAATAGGCGCCAATAACATCGGAAAATTTGTGATCAACTAACCCAGTAATTAATAATGCGGTCGTAGTGGATGCCCAAGAGCCAACAATTGGCATCCCGTAACGCAATGTAAGGAAAAGTCCAAATAAACCCGAGCCTAAAAAGACTGAAAATAGCCACGAATTGGTCAGCTCAGTAGATAGTTTTCCAGCAGCTGCGGCTTGATACAGAATGGCAATTGGGCCAGTGGTCGATACGAAAACAACCAATAGTCCAGATAAAAGTGCAGTCCAAGAAACCGCTTTAGGAAGCGCTTTTAAATTCACCTTAATTGCATTAAATGCACTTAATTCACTGCTGCCAGATTCGAGCAATTTCTCTCCAAAGAACATGAAAAATGATTTGTATAAAAATACCATGAATAAGTACGCTTCTTACGTTATGGCTAAAACAACTTCATGGTCGGTCGCCAAATCAAAGAAATATTTAAATTTGCCGAAGAAAAGCGATCACAAATATCGTAGAGGAGTCCTTGGCTGCGTCACTGGGTCTAAGCAATTTCCGGGTGCTGCCTTATTAACTACTGAATCTGCTCTCGCCACTGGAGTAGGCATGGTTCGATATTTCGGTCCAGAAAAAGTTAAACGAGCTGTAATTCAAAATCGGCCAGAAGTAGTTTTGGTTTCGGGCAGTGTTGATACTTATTTATTAGGTTCTGGAATTCCTGAGTCCAGAGCTCTGTTTCGAAAATTGATGATGGAGCAAATAAATCGAACCAAGGTGCCAAGAATCTTGGATGCAGGAGCGCTTTATCTTGCTGGCAGTTCAAATGCATTAACATTAATAACTCCTCATGCCGGAGAACTTTCAAAACTTTTTGCATCGAAAAAAATGGAAGTTTCTACTTCGGAAATAGAGAAAGACCCTGGTGTCTGGGCCCAAAAATGTGCCAAATTATTTGGTGTAACAGTATTAATCAAAGGGTCGACGACTTACGTCGCTAACGAAAATCGAATCATTAAATTGCCAGTTGCAACCTCGTGGCTTGCAACTGCGGGCACTGGAGATGTTCTGGCCGGTGTAATTGGTGCGTTGATCGCAATAAATCATGAAAATCTAAGCCAAGAGAATTTAATCGAAATTGCAGCCACCGGTTCATTAGTACATGCGATGGCTGCAAAGAAGGCAAGTTCCAAATCTAAAAATGGGCCAATCGATATCGGTCAAATGGTCATGACTATTTCGACCATAATCGGCCAAATTTCGGCCCGATAATTTCCAATCTCAACTATAACTAGTTTTTAGAATTGAAATATGTCTAATTGCATTTTGCTTATCAATTCAAACCAGCTTGAAAATAAGGCAATTTCATCCGGTTTAACTTTTAATGGATATGCCGTGATTTCCGAAGGAAACAATTTGAATCGCTGTCAACAAATGATTTCTACTGGAAAAATTGATGTGCTGATCGTCGAATTAACAAACCGCGAGAATTTAGATTTTGCTAAATCAGTGCGTAAAATGAACAATCAGGTCGGCATTGTTTTGATTTCTACAATTCACGATTTGCGATTATTTGATATTTCGTTGGAGGAATTACCTGATTGCAGTAAATTAATTTACAAACCCAACATAAGTAGTTTTGAAGTTATTTTGGAAGCAATTATTAAAAGTAAAGAATTAGCGCCCGAAATTGAATGGATTAATCCACCAGAAACCGAAAAGTCCGAG
>JBDKLQ010000145.1:0-3821 GCA_039795555.1 Actinomycetota bacterium | reverse complement strand
ATCGAAAGATATAGTCGAATACGAAACAGATCGAGGCTGGAGAGTCTTAGAAGCATTGATCGAAATTTCAAATGATCGTGGTTGTTCAGTAGCCGCAGTTGCTCTAGCTTGGCTTCGAGCTAATCCACTGGTGAGCACGCCGCTGGCTTCTGCCACCAATCAAAAGCAATTAAGTGAAATCATGCAACTTATTGACTTAAGCGCGGATGAAATCTCCAGATTAAATCTAGCTTCCGATAAGACTCGATAAAAATAAGAATTGATACTAGCGTTACCTATTAAATACTATTCAAGGTTTGAGGAGTAGGAAATGATTGTTACCGCAATTTTTAAAGCAAAACCAGAAAAACGCGAAGAATTAAAGAAACAACTGCATGCAGGTGCAACAGCATCTTGGAACGAACCAGGCGTTCGATTTTATGCTGTCCACCAAGTTGAGGAAGACGAAAACTCATTTATGAACATAGAGGTATATGAGTCTGAATCAGCCTTCCAATCTCATCTAGAAACTGCATATGTAAAATCTTTTCTAGGAATGCTTGATGATTTGCTGGCTACGCCTTTAATTGTTTATAAGGGTAATGAATTGTTTGCCGGCGAAAATACAAAATCTGCGATCTAATTCCAGATAAAATTTAGCAATTATGAGACGACTACTTTCCGCCGAGCGCCAACGAAAAATTTTGGAGCGAGTCGCAGCTGAAGGTGCTATCGATTTCCAAAGCCTCGCAGATGAGTTAAATGTTTCGTCGATGACTGTTAGGCGAGACGTTCGTATTCTCGAAGAACTAGGTCATATTGGCATGACTCGCGGCGGTGCCGCAGTACAAATAGCAAATAGCCAAGATATTCTCACTCATCCGCGTGCGATGGATCAAAGTTTGGCAAAGTCTCAAATCGGTCAATATGCAGCTTCTTTGATCGAACCGGGAGAAGTATTATTTTTAGGCAGTGGTTCTACAACTGCAGTTTTTGCGCAATTTCTCCCGAATAATTTTGATTTAACTGTAATAACTCCATCCCTCCCACTTGCCACGCTTCTATTTTCCAGAGGGATCAAAGTGATTAGTACGGGTGGAAACATCTCTACCCATGACATGGCACAAACCGGACCGATATCAATTCAAACAATAAATAGATTCGTAGCGTCAAGGGCTGTAATCGGCGCCGGCGGCGTATCGAAAAAAGAAGGACTTACGGAATTTGACCAAGAGATTGCTGACTTAAATCGTGAAATGTCAGCAAATAGTGAATTAACAATGTGTTTGATTGATCCATCCAAAGCTGGGGTGGCGGGAAATTTTAAAACGCTTGGTTTTAATGAAATTGATGAAATTGTTACAGCAGCTATTGGGCGCGAGATCGTTGAGCGAGAAATAAGCGGCAAAGTGAAAGTCCTTACTCCCCCGAATTAACATTTCTTCACAAAAAATGTGTTAAATTCTGTCCTTCTATGGAAGGATAAAGCGCATGGGACATGTTCAACTTTCAAGTATTTTCAAAGCAAAAAAACCAATCATTGGAATGGTTCATCTACCGGCATCACCTGGGCAACCTCAGGCTAAAAGTCAGCCAAATCTTGATGAAATGATCAATGCAACCCTTAGAGATATCAAGGCTCTGCAAAACGGCGGTGTTGACGGTCTTCTCTTTTGTAATGAGAGCGATTTGCCTTACACAACTAAATTAGATTCAGAAGTCGGAGCATTCGTTGCATTTTTCATAGGCGCCGTTCGTAGCGAATTGAAATTGCCTTATGGAGTAAATCTTTTATGGGATCCAATCGCCAGCATTGAATGTGCAGCCGCGACAGGGGCAAGCTTCGTACGTGAAGTCATGTGTGGTTCTTTCGCATCAGACATGGGTTCGCTAAATCCTGATCCTGCAAAAATTGCACAAACCCGTACTCGTTTAAAAGCTGATCAAATCGCGCTTTTCACAAACATTGTTCCAGAATTTGCAAGCGCAATGGAAGGTCGAACAGTTCAACAGCGAGCTAAAGCTGCAGAATATTTTGGATTTGATGCAATATTGATTTCAGGTCCAGTCGCTGGAGTCCCATTTAGCGATGCAGATTTAAATGCCGCTAAAGAAACCGCAAAAAATACGCCGGTGTTCGCAAACACAGGCGTAAATTCTTCAAATATTGCAAATACTTTCAAAGTTGCTGACGGGGCGATAGTAGGTTCATCAATCAAAATAGATGGAAAAACTTTCAATCCAGTCGATGAAAAACGAGTTAGTGAATTAGTTCAAGCAGCAAATAACAGTCGATAGGAATCAAAATGGCTAAAGTAAGTTTTATCGGTCTTGGAATTATGGGGACCGGAATGGTTGGAAATCTAGTCAAGGCAGGACACGAGGTAACGGTTTGGAATCGAACGGCGTCCAAATTAGACGAAATTAAGAAAATTGGCGCCAAGACGGTTGATTCTCCAGAGAAATTAATCGATGGCGCCGATTTCTTTATGTATTGCCTCGCTGATGACGCCGCTGTTAAAGATGTCATCTTGGGCGGCCATAATTTGGCTGAAAAAATTGCGCCAGAAACAATTGTTATTGATCTATCAACCATTGATCCTGAAACTTCAGATGCGGAACGTAAAGTTTTCGAATCCCGAGGAATTAAATTTCTTGATGCTCCAGTATTTGGTACCAAAGGTGAAGCTCGAGATGGTGGCCTCTGGATTGTCATCGGCGGCGAAAAGGAAATCTTTGAAAAATCCAAATCCGTTCTTGAGCCATTAAGTGAAACTCTCCATTACATGGGCAAGGGTGGAAATGGTACAAAGATGAAATTGGTTGGAAATTTACTAGTTGTTTCCCAAATTCTCTCGATCGGAGAAGGCTTGGCGTTGGCAAAAAAAGCGGGATTAAACCTTAAAGATGTTCTTGGTGTTGCCGCTGTTGCTGACTTTAGAACTCCAATTTATTCGGGCGTTGGAGCTGGTGCAATCAAAGGAGATTACGAAGTAAATTTTCCACTCAAATTAATGCTTAAAGATGCCAAGCTAATGCAAGCATTTGCCGGCAGATTGGGTTCACCAGTTTCAATTGCAGATGCCGTAAAACCTTTATTAGAACAAGGGGTCGCCAAAGGATATGGCGAATTAAATGCAAGCGCAGTCGTTAAAGTTATTGCAGAAAATACCGGAGTTGATTTGATTGAACCGTAATTCGATGTTTAATGCTAAATCCAACCGGTGCATAAACATCGCATTGGATTTAGGTATTTTTGGCGATATAAGTTTTGCTAAAGGAATTGAAGATTTGCGAGAAGCAATTCAAACAATCTTGGCGGGCGAACCTGATGTGATCCAACTTAATCCAGGTGGATTTAAGATTTTTGATTCCTTAAACATTAAAACAAAGACTGCCATTGCTTTGAGGTTAGATGTAACAAATGTTTATGAAGCACGCGAAATTGAACATGCTTGGGATACCTGCACGGCCGAAACCATGAACCTTGCCGAGGATTCGCGAATCGCTGCCGTTGTATTGAACTTATTAAACGTCGATGAAAACTCAAAATTGCAAGAACAATGCATTAATAACATTCAGCAAATTTTAGCAATTGCAAATAAGAAGAATATTCCACTAATGGTAGAACCGTTAGTGATGAATTCAAATGGTTCGGCAAGTGCCACATCATCTGGAGATGTCACAAAAATCAGTTCCCTCGTGCGGCAGGCAGTGGAATTAGGCGCCGATTACATAAAAGTTGATCCGACAAATCCAATGTCTGATTTCAATCAAGTTGTAAAAGTTGCCTCGGGTGTACCAGTTTTAGTAAGAGGCGGTGGGAAAGTAACTCCGATTGA
>JBDKLQ010000144.1:0-5961 GCA_039795555.1 Actinomycetota bacterium | reverse complement strand
CATTGCCTATCCACCAGGCGGCGAAATACCGGGAACGAAGCGGTTACCTATTGGCGGCGAATATCAATGGCGCCGCGAAGGAGAGCCACACTTATTTGATCCGGAAACTGTGTTTACTTTGCAGCATTCAACACGCAATAAGCGATATGACATTTTCAAACGTTACACAACTCGAGTCGATGATCAAAGTAAGCGGCTAATGACATTGCGTGGCCTATTTGAATTTAATTACGGCTTAAAACCTGAAATTTCAATTGATGAAGTAGAACCAGTTGAATCAATCCTTAAACGCTTCTCAACTGGGGCAATGAGTTACGGGTCAGTTTCAAAAGAGGTTCACGAAACCTTAGCAATTGCCATGAATCGAATCGGAGCGAAATCAAATACTGGCGAGGGTGGCGAAGATCCAGAGCGTTTTATTCCGTTACCAAATGGTGATTCCAAGCGTTCGGCAATCAAGCAAGTGGCTTCAGGTCGTTTTGGTGTTACGAGCGAATACCTAGTTAACAGTGATGACATTCAAATAAAAATTGCTCAAGGCGCAAAACCTGGCGAAGGAGGGCAACTTCCGGGGCAAAAGGTTTATCCATGGGTGGCAAAAGTAAGACATTCAACTCCGGGCGTTGGTTTGATTTCGCCACCTCCTCATCATGACATTTATTCGATTGAAGATTTGGCGCAATTAATTCATGATTTGAAAAATGCAAATAAGGATGCTCGGATTCACGTCAAGTTAGTAGCTGAAGTTGGTGTCGGCACTGTTGCAGCTGGCGTAAGCAAAGCACACGCTGACGTGGTTTTAATTTCTGGTCACGATGGCGGAACTGGTGCTTCTCCACTTACCTCAATTAAACATGCTGGTGCGCCTTGGGAGCTTGGTCTAGCTGAAACTCAACAAACGCTACTGGTAAATGGTTTGCGTGATCGAATCGTGGTCCAAACTGATGGACAATTAAAAACCGGTCGCGACGTTATTATCGCGGCGCTTTTAGGTGCCGAAGAATTTGGATTCGCGACAGCTCCGCTCGTGGTTTCTGGTTGCATCATGATGCGGGTATGTCATTTAGATACCTGTCCAGTTGGTGTTGCAACTCAAAATCCGGAATTGCGGGCTAAGTTCAGCGGCAAACCGGAATTCGTTGAAACATTCTTTGAATATATTGCCGAAGAAGTTCGCGAACACTTAGCAAAACTTGGCTTTAAATCAATCGAAGAGGCAATTGGCCATGTCGAGTATTTAAATACCAAGGCAGCTGTTGATCATTGGAAAGCAAACGGCCTTGATTTGGCGCCACTTTTGGTAAAGCCAGAAGTTGCTGGACCATTACACAACACCACAAAACAAGATCACGGTTTATCAGGAGCTCTTGATAATAAATTAATTGAACTTTCGAAATCTGCGCTGGAATCAGGCGAGCAAATTAATCTTGACTTACCAATTCGAAATGTTAATCGCACGGTCGGCACAATGCTGGGCGCTGAGATAACTCGAAAATATGGTGCGACCGGTCTGCCAGATGACACAATAAATATCACTTTACATGGTTCCTCCGGACAGTCATTGGCCGCATTCATACCTAAAGGCCTGACCATCAGGCTTTATGGCGATGCCAATGATTACGTAGGAAAAGGAATTTCAGGTGGTCGAGTAATTATTCGACCTGATGAAAAGGCGAAATTTAATTCGGCTGAAAACGTGATTGCTGGAAATGTAATCGGTTATGGTGCAACAACTGGTGAAATCTTTGTTCGTGGAATCGTTGGTGAAAGATTCTGCGTTCGAAATTCTGGTGCAACTGCAATCGCCGAAGGAATTGGCGACCATGGTTGCGAATATATGACTGGTGGAAAAGTTGTAATTCTGGGCAGCACTGGTCGTAATTTCGCAGCGGGAATGTCTGGCGGCGTGGCATATGTGCTCGACATCAATCCTCAAAATGTTAATGGGGAATTAGTTGATTTGTTAGCGGTGCCAGAAAATCGCCGGGATGAATTGAAATCAATGATTTCTAAATTCCACGCAGAAACTGGATCTGAAATTGCGGAAGAAATTTTGAAAGATTGGAATTTAAATTTAAAGCGATTTACTTTGGTGATGCCACGCGATTATGCAAAAGTACTTGCAGCAATTGAAACAGCGACTGCAAATGGCTTGGATGTAGATAAATACGTAATGGAGGCGGTAGCAAATGGCTGATCCACGTGGTTTCATTAAATTTTCTCGTGAAGTTCCAAAACGTCGTCCTGTAGACGTGCGAATTAAAGATTGGAAAGAAGTCTACGAGCCACAATCGATTGATAGCTTAAAAACGCAGGCCGGCAGATGTATGGACTGCGGAATCCCGTTCTGCCATAACGGTTGTCCATTGGGCAATCTAATCCCTGAATGGAACGATTTAATGTGGCGCGGCGACAAAGAAGAAGCGATGGCCCGGTTGCATGCCACCAACAATTTTCCAGAGTTCACCGGTCGCCTATGTCCCGCACCATGTGAAACTGCATGCGTAGTTGGAATTAATCGCGATCCAGTAACGATAAAACAAATTGAATTACGAACAGTGGAAGAAGCCTTTGCTGACGGGAATGTAAAACCAATGATTCCGGATCGATTAACCGGAAAAACCGTGGCCGTAATTGGTTCCGGTCCTGCCGGATTAGCCGCAGCCCAACAATTAACGCGCGCCGGTCATACAGTTGCGGTTTTCGAACGCGCGGAAAAGATTGGTGGATTACTTCGCTACGGCATTCCCGAATTCAAAATGGAGAAGTGGGTGCTCGATCGCCGTTTGGAACAGATGGAGAAAGAGGGAACTAGATTTCGACCAGGCGTTAATGTTGGAGAAGAGTTAACTGGCGCACAACTTAAAAGTAGATATGACGCAATTGTTTTAGCAGTAGGTGCCACGAAATGGCGAGATTTAAATATAAATGGTCGCGAATTAAATGGAATTTATCAAGCAATGGAATATTTGCCTTGGGGAAATCGCCAAGGGTTAGGCGAAATTCAAACGCCACCAATTAATGTTGCAGGTAAACATGTAATTGTTATTGGGGGCGGCGATACCGGCGCCGATTGTTTGGGTACTGCAATTCGCCAAGGTGCGGCAACCGTTACGCAATTAGAAATCATGCCGCGGCCAACTGAAGAGCGACCTGCATCGCAACCTTGGCCGACTTACCCAATGATTTATCGCGTCTCAAGTGCGCACGAAGAATTAGATAATCGCGTCTTTTCGGTTAACACCGAAGAATTTTTGGGTGACGGAAATGGAAACCTTCGCGCTTTGAAATTAGTAGAAGTTAAGTTTGAAAATGGAAAATTCGAACCGGTGCCAGGGTCGGCCCGAGAACTGCCAGCTGACTTTGTATTTTTAGCGATGGGTTTTGTTGGTCCAGAAAAGAGCGCACTGATTGAGCAGCTTGAAGTTGAACTTGATGATCGCGGAAACATCAAACGTGATGACAAATTCCAGACAAATGTAGAGGGAGTTTTTGTTGCTGGTGATGCTGGACGTGGGCAATCTTTAATTGTTTGGGCAATCGCCGAAGGACGTAGCGCAGCAGCAGCTGTTGACGAATATCTAACCGGCAGAAAGCAACTCCCAGCACCAATTGAGCCGAATACACGTCAGTTAACAGTTTAGAAAATCGATAGAATTACATTTATGCGCCGCGCAAAAATTGTTTGCACAATGGGACCTGCTGTTGAAGCCGAAGATAAATTGCGAGAAATTATCCATGCGGGCATGAATGTTGCCCGGCTAAATCTTTCGCACGGTGATTACTCCGAACATAAAACTAGATATGACCGGGTCCGAAAAATCTCGGATGAGTTAAAAAAACCAATCGCGGTTTTAGTTGATTTGCAGGGACCAAAAATTCGACTTGGTCGATTTGCCAATGGGCCACATGATTTGGCCCGAGGAGACATTTTCACAATCACAACCGATGAAATTGAGGGTACAAAAGAACGCGTCGGCACCACTTTTAAAAACTTGCCGAAAGACTGCAAACCTGGGGATCGAATTTTGATTGATGATGGTCGTGTCAGCGTAGAAGTGGTTGAAGTTAAGGGAAACGATGTCGTTACCAAGGTGATTCAACCAGGCGCCGTCAGCAACAATAAAGGAATTAATTTGCCGGGCGTTGCAGTTTCAACACCAGCTTTATCGGATAAAGATGTCGAAGACTTGAAATGGGGCTTAAAAATTGGCGCCGATTTCATTGCGCTCTCTTTTGTTAGAAATGCGGCAGATATTAAAGATGTACACAAAGTCATGGATGAGGTTGGAATTAGAGTTCCCGTAATTGCAAAGATTGAAAAACCACAAGCAGTAGCAAACCTGGAAGAGATTGTCGATGCATTTGATGGCATTATGGTTGCGCGCGGCGATCTTGGCGTTGAAATGCCGATGGAAGATGTACCAATTGTTCAAAAACGTTGCATTGCTCTGGCACGCGATAAAGCAAAACCGGTAATTGTGGCAACACAAATGTTGGATTCGATGATGATTAACTCTCGGCCAACCCGCGCTGAAGCCACAGATTGTTCAACGGCGGTACTTGATGGGGCAGATGCGCTTATGCTTTCTGGCGAAACTAGCGTCGGAGATTTTCCAGTCGAAGCAGTAAAGGCAATGGCTTCAATTATCGAACGAACCGAAGAGTTGATGCTCGATCAAATCGCCCAATTAAAGAATGCGCCAACAACTAAGTCAGGTGCAATTACAAAAGCAGCAGCCGAAATCGGCAAAATTATGGATGCTAAATTTTTAGTTGCATTTACTTCAAGTGGAGAATCTGCTCGACGAATGTCAGAAATGAGATCGGCAATTCCAATCGTTGCACTTACCCCTGAAATTGGTACTTATAACCGATTAAGTTTGACTTGGGGCGTGGATCCAATTATTGCGCCAACAGTTAGCACGACAGATGAGATGGTAAAACAGGTAGATTCTGTATTAATCAAAGATGGTCGCGTTAAAAAGGGCGAATTCATCATGATTGTTGCCGGATCTCCACCGGGGATGCCTGGTGGCACAAATGCGACTCGGGTTCATCGAATTGGCGATGCCGTCGATGGAATTGCACCGGCTTACCAGAAATAGAATAATTGCGTGCTTATTAACGCCCCGGTACTCCAACGGTAGAGAGGGCAGTCTCAAACACTGCATAGTGTCAGTTCAAATCTGACTCGGGGCACATGACGATGCGCGTTTTGGTAGCAGAAGATGAAGCGCTCATTCGGCTTGATCTCGTGGAGATGCTGACCGAAGCTGGCTACGAAATAGTTGCGCAAGCTAGCAATGGTGCCGAAGCGATTGAATTAGTCGAAATGCACAAACCAGATCTAGCCATCATGGATATAAATATGCCAATCATGGACGGCTTAACTGCAGCCGAAAAAATTGTAACTTCAACTCCAGTCCTGATGTTAACGGCTTTTAGTCAAAGAGATCTTGTTACGAAGGCAAGTGAAATTGGTGTTATGGGTTATGTTGTAAAACCGTTCACAATTAATGATTTGATTCCGGCGATGGAAGTTGCAACGTCAAGATTTCGAGTGATGTCTGAGCTAACAAAGGAAGTTGCAGACTTAAGTCAGAAATTAGAAGTTCGGAAGTTGGTAGATAAAGCAAAAGGGATTTTGATGAAAGCTCTAAATCTCAGCGAAGCAGAAGCATTTTCATGGATTCAAAAAACCGCGATGGACCGACGGTTAACCATGAAAGAAGTGGCCGAAGCGGTTATTTCACCCGATGCTGCGCCTGAGCGCTAATTTTTACCAAATCGAAACATTTCCCAGCGTCTCGCAGGCGCCCGCGCCCTTGTCTCAAGTACTACTTAATAGTTACTCTTTCCGCCTCCCTGTCCCGGGATAAACAACAGGAAGGTACAAATGAAGAAAGTAATGACATTAGTGGCGGCAGCGTCTCTAGTTGCAGGTGCAGCAATTGCTGT
>JBDKLQ010000143.1:0-6831 GCA_039795555.1 Actinomycetota bacterium | reverse complement strand
ATATGAACGAACTTTTCCAGAATGTCCTTCAACCGCTGGTGGTAAAAAACCCGGCAATTCTTCGGAATTGCATTCATAAACTGGTTTACCAAGTGCATCAATCGCATTAACCCAGCCTGATCCAAGAACAATCGCGAGATCATGTGATTTCTCTCCGGTTCGTTTTGTGATTTCTGCGGCAGCAGATTCAGCTGCGGCGTATGGATCCTTGTATAGCAACTCTGAGCTCATACCCAAATAATGGCACAACCTTTAAGGTTGGCTATATGCCCGCATCAATCGAAGACCAGCAGAAGGTGTTGCAACTGCAATCGATTGATAACACAATCGCTGGCCTGACTAATAAGTTAAATATCCTTCCCGAGTCGATCACCCATCGTGAACTTGAGATTCAATTTAATACAGCTCGGGACCTTCGAATTGCAGCCGAAACAGAATTGAAAGATATTACGCCAGAACTTAAACGCGCCGAAAACGATGTCGAGCAAGTTGCGACGCGTGAAGCTAAAGATGAAGCCCGCCTTAGCGCTGGACAAGGTACACCAAAAGAGTTAGAACAGATGCAACATGAATTGGGATCGTTAAAAAAGCGCCGGGCAGAACTAGAGGAAATTGAATTAGAAGTTATGACCCGAATTGAAGAAATCAATCTAAGAATTTCACAGCACAAATTGGCCGAAACAGAATTAGCTGAGAAAGTTTCAAAAGCTTTAGAATTAAAAAATACCGCACTAGCGCAATTAAATAGCGATTTAGAAACTTCTAAAAAAAATCGTGAAATCCTTTCTGCGCAGATAGATAAAACAATTCTTGATATTTATGCCAAGTTAGTCAGCCATGGTCGAACCGGCGCCGCCAAACTTGAACATGGAGAGTGTCGAGGATGTAACTTGGCAATTAATCCAGTTGACCTTCAGAAAATTAATCAATTGCCACCGACTGAAATAGCGCGCTGTCAAGAGTGCGGATGTATCTTGGTTCGAAATTAATGGCAAGAAATTTTGTAATTTTCGCTGATGGCGGGTCACGGGGCAACCCAGGTCCGGCTGGTTATGGATCCGTAGTAATTGAAGAAAATAAAGTAGTTACCGAACTTTCGGAATTTATCGGGACCGCAACGAACAATGTAGCTGAGTACCGGGGATTAATTGCTGGACTGCAGTATGTAAATTCGATAGATCCTGATGCAACTGTCGAAGTGAATATGGATTCCAAATTAGTTGTGGAACAAATGTCCGGCCGTTGGCAGATAAAACATGAAGGAATGCGCGAGATGGCTAAAGCAGCGCGAGCTGCGCACAATCCATCGCTCGTAACTTATAAGTGGGTACCTCGCGAAGAGAATTCGCACGCTGATAGTTTGGCTAATCGAGCTTTAGATGAGCGAGTTGATGGCAAAAAGACTTCCAAACCAATTAATTTATTAACTGACCGATTGCGGAGTGAAGAAATCCCGACAACAATCTATTTAATTCGCCACGGTGAAACAGAGTTCACAGCAATTCGGCGCTTTTCGGGTTCACGTTTAAATCCCAAATTAATCGATAAGGGGATAGAGCAAGCGCAGGCAGTGGCAAAGTATGTTAAAAAATTAAATCCAGATGTATTAATCGCTTCACCACTAATTCGTACCCAAGAAACAGCGGAAATCATAAGTAAGGAAATTGGAATACCTTTTGAAACCGATGAATCGTGGAAGGAATGTGATTTTGGTAAATGGGATGGGCTAACTCCGGAAGAAGTACGTAATCTATACGGTGACAATTATGAAACTTGGATCCGCTCAACATCAGTGCCACCGATCGATGGTGAGTCCTACGATGATGTCGCAGTTCGTGCTGATTTGGCGCTAGCTACGCTTGTTGATAAATACCCGTCAAAAAAAGTAGTTGTAGTTACGCATAACATAATGATTAGACAATGCGCCCGATTAGCAATTGATGGAAATCCAACTTCACCATCTCATGTGGATATTTTGCCGGGATCAGTTACGTCAATAACTATTTGGCCAAGCGATGGCTTGAGAGCGCTTCGAACTCTTAGCGAACGCGCTTTTTTTTAACGACTTTCTTTTTAACAACCTTTTTCTTAACCGCAGCTTTTTTCTTGACAACTTTTTTCTTTACTGTTTTCTTTTTAACTGTGCTCTTTTTAGCTGACTTCTTTTTAGCTGACTTCTTTTTCTTTTTAGCAGCTAGAGCTTTTTTCGCTAATTTGCGAGCACGTGCCCGATTTCCTTTAATTAATTTTTCAGAGATTGGCACTTCTGGAATTTCGATTTCATCAATCACTTATGCCACCTCCGCTTTCTTTCAAAGTTTAATCAACTGCAACCGCATATTTTTCCAAATCTAAGAGGCTAATTGTGGTCTATTTGGCTGGAGATATCCCGAAATCAGGGGCTAACCCAGCTATTTAATTGCGTTAAACTTTCCTCAGAGTCGCTTGGATCACCGCGTTGTAGAAATACACCGAGGAAAGTCCGGACTCCAAAGAGCAAAGCGGTGGGTAATTCCCACCCGGAGCAATCCGCGGGATAAGTGCAACAGAAAGTAAACCGCCAAGAACTATTAATTTAGTTTTTGGTAAGGGTGAAACGGTGGTGTAAGAGACCACCAGTATTTGTAGTAATGCAAATAGCTATGTAAACCCCGCTTGGAGCAAGACCATGTAGCTAACGTTCGAGAACTGCTCGTTCAAGTTAGCGGGTAGGTTGCTTGAGTTTGTAAGCAATTACAAACCTAGATGGATGGTGATCCCAAACTCCTTAATCGGAGAGGACAGAATCCGGCTTACAGAGTGGCTCGCCATATAAAAAAGTAATAACCATGAAGGTCCTCACTTACACGGTGGGGACCTTCACCTTTATAACTGCTCGATAATTGGCGAAATTCTTAAATCCAATCCACCGGGATTTGTCATCCGACGAACCGTATACGCAAAAATAATTTCTCGTTCTGGATCAACAAAAACAATTGCACCAGCTGCACCATCGTGGCCGTAAGCGCTTACTGTTCCAAATGGGCAAACGGAAGTTGGTTTCATAAATAAAGTTCCAAATGCGCGATCATCTTGCTCTAAAACGAAGTCATGTCCGGAAACTTGGACTTTGCTGAAATCTGCTAAAACTGATTTGTTGATTCCATCTTTAGTAACTGCCCAATTAAATATTTCAGCTAACCCGCGTGCGCTTGCAACGCCACCGGCAGCAGGGGTGCCAAATTCAAGTCTCTCTGGAGTGAAGAAGAGTTGTTTTAAGCCGTTTTTGATGTAATTTGCTTCAGCAAATAATCTAAAGACATGCGCGCGAAGTGATCCTTCTGGGGCAGGAGTTGGAATTTCAATGGGCGGAAGGGGCGGCGCGAATCTCGAATGTAAATTTTTAGATAAGCCTAAAAATGCATCAGCACCACTTTTACTTCGAACTTCAGATTCAAAATATTGTTGAATAGATTTCCCAGTTATTCGAAAGACTAATTCACTCATTAAAATTCCAATAGATAATGCGTGATACCCAAACTCCGTTCCTGGCTGCCAAAAAGGTGCTTCTGCAGCCAACATTTCCGCTGCGTGATGCTCCGAATGGATTTGATCAGCCGTAAGTCCCGCCCGGGTTTCCGGCAGACCTGCTTGATGCGATAAAAGTTGTCGTACCGTGACTGAATCTTTGCCGTTTGCGGCAAATTCTGGCCAATATTCGGTAACACGCTTTGTTAAATCTAGTTTTCCGTCTTGGACTAGTTTTGCAATAGCCAAAGCGCAAAGCGCTTTTGAAACTGAATAAATTGCTATTAATTTATCTGGTT
Source organism: Actinomycetota bacterium (assembly GCA_039795555.1). Taxonomy (GTDB): domain Bacteria; phylum Actinomycetota; class Actinomycetes; order Nanopelagicales; family Nanopelagicaceae; genus ZLKRG08. Next base: position 3,025 of record JBDKLQ010000143.1, on the reverse strand, counting down.
CAATTCCGATCGAAGTATCGACAACTTTTTTACCTTGATGGTAAATAACTAATTGAGCCTGGTCTTCTTCAGGGATAAGTTGCTTGAAAAGTTCTTCAATACAACTAAATTTCATACAAGTATTCTGCACTGCCTTGTGTCACATCAGTTAAAACCACGCTGTTGTATGCAATCTTTGCATCATCTGAAATTTTCACTGGACCAAGAATTTTGGCACCAGCGCCGATTGTTACTCGATTACCAATCGATGGATGGCGCTTGCCGGTTGCAAAACGACGGGCACCCAATGTGACGTTGTGATAGAGCATTACATCATCACCAATTTCGGTCGTTTCGCCGATCACTACACCGATACCGTGATCAATAAAAAATCTGCGACCAATTTCGGCGCCAGGATGAATTTCAATCCCAGTTCGGCGGCGCGCCCGATTTGAGAAAATTCGCGCGATTAATTTTAAGTTATGTCGCCAAAGCCAATGTGCTATTCGATAATTCCAAATTGCATGAACTCCTGGATAAGTTAGGAAAACTTCAAGTTTATTGCGAGCAGCTGGATCTCGAAGTAATGCAGTTTCGAGATCTTCTTTTATTCGACTAATTGGATTCAAATTAATCCATCAGATCTTGATAAAGAATTGTTGAAAGATATCGTTCGCCAAAAGATGGAATGATTACAACGATATTCTTATCGGAAAATTCTGGTCGGCTTGCAATTTGGTTTGCACCCCAGAGCGCAGCGCCTGACGAGATTCCGGCCAATATTCCTTCTTCTTTTGCTGCGCGACGCGCGTAATTAATCGCGTCTTCATTTGGCGCATCTAAAACTTCGTCGTAAACGTTTGTATCCAAAATTGGTGGCACAAAGTTGGGACCAATACCTTGGATTGGATGCCCACTTGGTTTACCGCCGTTCAAAATTGGGCTAGCTGCAGGTTCTACTGCAAAAACTTTTATTTTTGGATTTTTCTCTTTTAATACTTGGCCAATTCCAGTAATTGATCCGCCCGTACCGATACCAGCCACTAATACATCAACTTTGCCGTCGGTGTCATTCCAAATTTCTTGCGCTGTTGTTTTGCGATGAATTTCTGGATTTGCTGCATTTTCAAATTGACGAACCAATACTGCGCCTTGAGCACCAAGTTCTTCTGCTTTAGCAACTGCTCCACGCATACCTTCTGCTGCAGGTGTCAAAACTAATTCGGCGCCAAATGCGCGAAGTAACGCACGACGTTCTTTTGACATCGAATCTGGCATAGTCAAAATAGTTTTATAACCACGAGCTGCGCCAACCATGGCTAGTGCAATACCCGTATTTCCAGATGTTGCTTCGACAATTGTGCCACCTGGCTTTAATTGACCTGATGCTTCAGCAGCGTCAACCATTGCAATGCCAATGCGATCTTTGACCGTACTGGTTGGGTTGTAGAACTCTAATTTTGCAAAAACATTTGCTTGTTTATTGTCGATTACGCGATTTAATTTAACTAGCGGGGTATTACCCACTACTTGCGTGATATCTGAATAAATTTTCATGGCGCTCCAATGGTTTAATCGGTGACCGAATTTTAGGCAATTGTGAGCTATAACGCTAAACGCAAGAAATTTGCAAGAACAAATCATTTACAATTAACAAGTGGAAATTACCTTTGGTTTAGACACTTTCGGAGACATGCAAGTTGATGATGCGGGAAAACCGTTATCTGCAGCACAAACAATTAGAAATGTTGTCGAAGAAGCAGTATTTGCCGATTCGCTTGGACTTGATCACTTTAATGCTGGCGAACACCACCGCGATGATTTTTCGATTTCCGCACCCGATACTGTTTTAGCTGGAATCGCAACGCGAACAAAGTCAATCACGCTTGGAACTGGCGTGACCGTTTTATCTAGCGACGACCCAGTTCGAGTTTTCCAGCGATTTTCAACAATTGATGCGCTATCAAATGGTCGAGCTGAAATTACAGCTGGTCGAGGTTCATTTATCGAATCATTCCCACTTTTCGGCTATGACTTAAATGATTACGGAGTTTTATTTGAAGAAAAACTTGAACTTTTAGTTGAGTTGCTGAAAGAAAAACCAGTCACCTGGTCAGGAGAAACACGAGCTGGCTTATCTAACCAGGAGGTCTACCCAAAAACCGAGAGCGGAAAAATTCCACTTCGCGTTGGCGTTGGTGGAACTCCAGAATCTGTTGTGCGCGCTGCGCGATTAAATCTACAACTTGCAATTGCAATCATTGGCGGCGACCCAGCAAGATTCGCTCCATTCTCACATTTATATCGCCATTCCATGGCGGAATTTGGAAATGAACTGTTACCAATTTCAATTCACTCACCTGGTTATGTAGCCGAAACTGACGAAGTAGCCCTCGAAGAACAATGGCCAAATTTTGAAAAAATGTTTGGGCGCATAGGTCGCGAACGCGGCTGGGCACCACCAACCAAAGAGGGATTTATTCAAGAAGTTAAATATGGATCGCAATACGTTGGCTCGCCAGAGACTGTGGCTAAAAAAATAGTTCATGCGGTCACATCAATAGGTGCGCAACGCTTCGATTTCAAATACGCAAATGGGCCACAGAGCCATTCGAAATTGATGAAATCTCTCGAGTTATACGGAACTAAAGTAATTCCACTCGTAAAACATATGCTTAATTAGCTAGCAAAGATTTCATTTGCCGATAAATCAAATTGGCCGCAAATACTGGATTTAACCGAGAGAGTTGGTCCATCATTTTTGCATCTTTGCCAATTGTGATTCTTGGCTTTCCAGCTTCGATGGCATCAACCATCTGTTTCGCCGCAATTGGCGCCGGTAAAGATTTGAATTTTGAACTTTGCTCTTCAGTATTTGCCGGCATTGCTAACCCAGAATTTACCGAAATATTTGTGGCAACTGCACCTGGAAATACAACTGTTACTCCAACATTTGTTCCCATTAATTCTGATCGCAAACCTTCGGTCAATAATTTAACCGCAGCTTTTGATGCTCCATAAACACTTTGTCCTGGAACTGGGGCAT
>JBDKLQ010000142.1:0-5215 GCA_039795555.1 Actinomycetota bacterium | reverse complement strand
TTACACGAACGCTTTAGCCGAACCAAATTAATTAGAACAAATTAAATTAACGCTTTTATTAACGTTTTGGAATTTTGATTCCCTTAGGCATCGGACCCTTTGGAATCGGCATGCTAAATCCGCCTACAGCGCGAAGGCGTGCTCGAACTTCACGTAGTTGGGCAGTGTTTAATTTTTTCGGCAATTTCTTTAAGTGCTTCTGAAGTTTGCGAATTGGAACTCGATCTTCGCCATCGCCAACCAAAATTTCAGTGACTGGCACGCCCGGTACATAACGTTCGGTTTTGCGACGTTCATCTTGCAATAGTTGACGAACAGAACTTCCACCTTCGCCGACTAAAACCACGCCAGCTTTTCCAGCAGCGCGATGCACCATATCTTGATTTCGATTTACTGCGACAGCTGGAGTGGTCGTGTAACCGCGGCGAATCGCCATTAAAACTGAAGCTGCAGCGCCAAGTTGTCCTTCAATCGAGGCATAGGCAGCCGATTGCGCTTGGTTACTAAAGAAATACATTGCAATAAGTGCCGCAAATGGTGTGCCAACAATTGCGCCATAAACTGGATGGCCGAAATATGCGCCGATGGCGACAATGATAACTTCGGCCAGTAAAAATATTCCTAAAAGCATTACCCCAATTAATGGTTTTTGCGATTTAGTAATTTTGTAGCTTTCACGAACTTGGCTAACCCAAGAATTACCGGAAGCTGCGCCTGTTTTCTCTTTTTTCTTTCGACCGAACATGGTTCAAGAGTTTAGCGGGGCAGGGGCAGTGCCACCTAATCGTTGCGGGGCCCACCGCTTTCCAACATGGGAATCTGGATACTCTTCCTGCAATTTGTGTAACATCTCAATCATTTTATTTCGGAGTTTGGTTTCTGCCTGATCGACATCTTCGTTCTTTTCAAAATAGATCGGTTCGCCAATCGCCATATATATTGGAATATGTTGCCGCCGGAAATTTCGCGGTAACCCCTTAGTCCAAATTCGTTGTGATCCCCAATGAACAAGTGGAATTACTGGAACGTTTGCTCCCATTGCTAGGCGCACAGCGCCAGATTTCATCCCTTTTATTTCAAAACTTGTCGAGATTGTTGCTTCTGGAAAAATTCCAACAATTTCATTGCTACGTAGCGCACGAAGGGCGGCTACAAAAGAGGTGCCGCCATTTTCACGATCAACTGGAATGTGATGCATACCGCGCATAAATGGCCCCGCATATTTATTATCAAAAATTTCTTTCTTTGCCATGAATCGGACGTATCTGCGTTTTGGCAAAAATGCAGTTCCGGCAATTGCAAAATCTAGATATCCAATGTGATTCATAGCTAGGACTGCACCATCATTAAGCGGAATGTTTTCGTCACCCTTAATTACAAACTTCAAACCCAGCGCATTCCAAATTCCGCGAAAACCGCGAATTGCTAGTGGATATATAAAATCCGACAAATTATTTAACCCGCGCCTCAATTGCTTGTTTATAGAGGCGACCAGCGCGGTAGCTCGAGCGAACTAACGGGCCGCTCATTACACCCTTAAAGCCAATCGCCTTTGCTTTTTCTGCCAGTTCAACAAATTCATCAGGCTTTACCCAGCGCATAACTGGATGGTGTTTGTTTGTAGGGCGTAAGTATTGAGTAATGGTAATTAAATCGCATCCAGCGTCATGCAAATCTTGAAGCGCCGTTTCAACTTCGGAAATCTCTTCACCAAGACCCAAAATTAAATTTGATTTCGTCACCAAGCCAAAATCTCGTGCTTGTGAAATAACGTTCAATGATCGGTCGTAGTTAAAAGCTGGTCTAATTTCTTTAAATATTCGTGGCACAGTTTCTAGATTGTGTGCGAAAACTTCTGGACGTGATTCAAATACAGTCTGTAGTAATTCTGGCTTTGCGCTGAAATCAGGCGCCAACATTTCCACGCCCGTCTCCGGATTTAATTCGTGAACTTTCCGAATTGTTTCGGCGTATAACCACGCACCTTCATCCTCTAGGTCATCGCGAGTGACACCGGTGATGGTGGCGTAACGAAGTTGCATGCTCTTAACAGATTCAGCAACGCGACGTGGTTCATCGCGATCAAGTGGCAGCGGTTTACCAGTATCAATGTTGCAAAAATCGCAACGGCGAGTACAACGATCGCCGCCGATTAAAAATGTCGCTTCGCGATCTTCCCAGCATTCGAAAATATTTGGACAGGCCGCTTCTTGGCAGACAGTGTGCAGACCCTCGCGTGAAACCAAAGATCGAAGTTGCGAATATTCCGGCCCCATGTGGGCGCGCGTTTTAATCCATTCAGGTTTTCGCTCGATTGGAGTTTCAGCATTGCGCGCTTCAATCCGAAGTAATTTGCGACCTTCAGGTGAAACGCTCATGCGCTAACTCTAGCGAGTGCCGGAAGTAAATGTTTTTCCAGAATTGGCGTGACTTCGGCGATTGTGATGGCTCGGCCGAGCTCTAGCGCCATACTGGTGGTTATTACGTCAGGAAGACCACATGCAATGATTTCATTAAAGGCGGTTAAATCCGGATTAACGTTTAATGCAAATCCGTGCATTGTGACACCCTTTGCCACTCGAATTCCAATTGCTGCAATTTTGCGATCGCCTTTTGTATCGCGAATCCAAACGCCAGAATTTCCTGGAAATTGTGTGGCCACAATTCCAAATTCTTCTAGCACCTCAATCAATACTTCTTCTATTAATCTTACAAATCCGACAACTTCGTTTCGCTTGGCCAATCGAATTATTGGATAGCCAACGATTTGGCCCGGGCCATGCCAAGTAATTTTTCCGCCGCGATCAACATCAACTACATCGATGCCATTTTTTGGCCGCTCTGAATTTTCAGTTCGGCGACCAGCGGTGTAAACCGAGGGATGTTCTAACAAAATCAATGTATTGGGTGCTTTGTTTTCCGCAATCTCTGCATGAATCTTGCGCTGTTCATTCCACGCCACCTGATAATCGACAATCCCGTGCCTAACGATATGAATCTCACTAGAAAGCACGCTCACAGAACCTAGCCTATAAAGGTAGCCTTCTCCCAAGCAAAAAAAGCGCTTAAGCGTCACTAGGAGCAATCGCCTTGAATAAAAGTAAATTTGGTCGGCCGTTTTGGAGTGCAATAGTTGTTATCTTTATTTGGTTTGGCGCTAGTGGAGTTTTTGGCCCACTTTTTGGCAGCCTCTCTTCAGTTCAAACCAATGATCAAGAATCATTCTTGCCAGCAAGTGCTGAATCGACAATTGCATCGCGTGAAATTGCCAAATTTTCCGATCAGAACAATATTCAATTACCAGCATTAATTCTTTTTGAAGGTGATGTAACTCAAGAAAAGATCATCGAAGTAAATGCGTGGTTGCAATCCATTCCAAATAAGAAGATTGAAAAGAGCGAGAAAACAATCGGCGAATTTTTAACTCAAGGTCAGCCGGTGGTGGCATACCCATCCCAAGATGGCAAAGCGATTTTGGGTTCGATTCCAATTAGCTTGGAAGCGGCAGGTGACCAATTAGAGAACAAAGAGCCAGTACTTCCAGCGATTATTAAAACTATCCGTGATGGCGTTGGCGAATATTCAAAGAACGCCAACTGGGCGACCAGCGTTACTGGTCCAGGTGCAATCTTGGGTGATCTTTTTGGCGCTTTTGGTGGAATTGATTCCACTCTTTTACTAACGACTCTCGGTGTGGTTTCAATAATTTTGATTTTGGTTTATCGATCGCCAATTCTTTGGATTTTGCCATTAGTGTCAGCTGTCTTTGCGCTTTCTACTGCCGGTGGAATTATTTATCTATTAGCTAAAGCCAAAGCGCTGACTCTTAGTGGTCAATCGCAAGGAATTCTTTCGGTTCTAGTGTTAGGTGCGGCAACCGATTATGCCTTGCTCTTAATTTCACGATACCGCGAAGAGTTACATCATCACGAATCAGTCGTTGATTCAATGCGCGTCGCTTACAAAGGAACATTCGAACCAATTTTGGCATCCGGTTTAACAGTAATTGCTGGCTTGTTGGTGCTGCTACTTAGCGATCTAAAAGGCAATCAATCACTAGGACCAGTTGGTGCAATCGGTATTGCGGCATCGATGGTCACGATTCTGACCCTGCTACCGGCGCTCTTAGTTGTCTTTGGACGTTGGATTTTTTGGCCGCGAATTCCGAAATTTGACGATCGCAATGCGCAACTCGAAGGTTTCTGGGCAAAGGTTGGAAATTTAGTAGCACGTCGACCAAAGCCATTAGCAATTAGTACTGCAGTTGTTCTACTTATTTTGGCGGGCTTTTCAACCACGCTAAAGGCTGATGGGCTATCTACCACCCAAGCCTTTACCGGGAAAATTGATTCAGTAGTCGGTCAAGAGAAATTGTTAAAACATTTTCCTGGTGGGCAGGGCCAACCAACGGAAATTGTGGTTAATCAGTCATCAGCAGAAGCTGTTGCCTCTGCCGTTTCAGCAATCAGTGGCGTTGCTTCAATTGATTATTTGCGTGCTGGTATTGAGTTACCGGGACAACCTCAGCCACCGATCAAAGTTGTGCAAGATAAAGTAATTTTAAATGCGACCTTAGATTTTGCACCAGATTCCGAAGCGGCGCGAAAATTAATTCCAAAAATTCGTGAAGTGGTGAAGAGCGTTGATAAATCAGTTCTAGTCGGTGGTGGTAGCGCCGTTAATTATGACGTTGACGTTGCCGCGCAGCACGATAATCGGACGATTATTCCAATCGTCTTAATTTTGATTGCACTTATTTTGACAGTATTACTGCGAAGCATTTTAGCCGGCGCCATCTTGTTGGCAACCGTTGTGCTTTCATATTTTGCAACTATCGGCGTCTGCCAATTGGTATTTGAACATATCTTTAACTTCCCGGGTGCAGATACATCCTTCCCGCTATTTGCTTTCATTTTCTTGGTAGCGCTCGGAATTGATTACAACATTTTCTTGATGACTCGAGTACGTGAAGAAAGCATTAGACGTGGAACTCGTGAAGGTGTAATTCGCGGTTTAACGGTAACTGGCGGTGTGATTACCTCGGCCGGAATAGTTCTTGCTGCAACATTTGCAGTGCTTGGAGTTCTGCCACTTGTCTTCTTGGCCGAACTTGGCTTTGCCGTTGGGTTTGGCGTTCTGCTCGACACAATTGTGGTTCGTTCGTTACTGGTTCCTTCAATCGTTCGCATCATGGGCAAGAAGATCTGGTGGCCAT